>JACPAW010000080.1 GCA_016180605.1 Candidatus Omnitrophota bacterium
CGATGTGGCGTTTGCTGAAATGGATAGCAGCTAGCTGGCTGATTGCTTTAGGGGTTCCCGCAAGTGCGCAAGCGGATATCAGCTTTGATTTAAGCCAAGTCGACTATTACCAAGATGGGGCCCTGACTGTTCCGGATTCCGAGTGGGGACAATTCGACCTCTCCTATGATCCAGGCGCATCGCTTCAGTGGTTCAACGTGGTTCTTAATCCAGGCTCAGGAAGTGAAAGCTGGGCCGTACAAAATCACCCGCTTCTGCCTTCCAGCCTAATTGGGGCCGATCCTTTTGTCAGTACCAGCTACTTTGGTTTGGGAGTTGCCAGTGGAACCTCTCTTTCTTCCGTGGATGTTCTGTATAGTCTAAGCGATACGCCGCTAACCGCAACACCCGGTGCCGGTACCTTAGATTCCGTGGGTCTTGGAACAAGCCAAAACATCATCAACAATGGAGTTCCCTCGGGAATTTTTGCTTTAAACGCTCCAGGAGCTTCTTTGATCAACTGGAATCAGCCCTTTGCCAATGTTGCGGCGGACTACCGGCCGGACATGCCCAACGTGGTTCAGGAACTCAACTTCTGCGGTCCGGGGGCAGCAGCCAACAGTATTCATTGGCTCGCACAGCGCCACAATATCGATCTCGGTCAAAGTCTGGCAAACACCCAGACAGAGTTGGCCATTGAAATGGGTAACAATAACAATGGCAACTGGGATGATGCCGAGGTTCAAGGGAAGCTTCAGTTTATGGTGGATCACAACTTGCCCTTTGATGTCCACTACACCGGTGGAGTCATGTTGCCCACAGGTAATGGCTATGTGGACCCTAACGGCAATGGAACGGCGCGTCGCGACGGTCCTATCACTTGGGAATGGCTTCAGCAAGAATTTGACCGTGGCCAAGATATAGAACTTATGACCAACACCCACTGGGTGGTCATGGATGGCTACTTAAGCTGGGGAAATATTCACCTATTTTCATACCGTGACGACCCCTTCCAGAAAGGAGCGGCCACGACCGCTGCCCAGGAGCAGACCATTAATGACCGGCATACGTGGACCTATTTCTCCAATGGGGATGTGAATATCGGAAACGGAAACGAAATTCTCGGAACGGCAGTAGCAGAGTCCTTTGTGCCGGAGCCGGGAAGTTTGCTCTTGATGAGCTTAGGGTTCTTTCCTTTAGCTACTCGTAGGCGCCGAAGCAAAGCCTAGCGCCATTTAAAAATTAGGTAAGAAAAAACACCCCGCTTTTGGCGGGGCGTTTTTTTGTACGCCGATGATTGAGGGATTACTGGTCTGGCGTGCTGGCGTTTGGGTTGGAATTCTCGCACTTGCACTCGCAATCCGAATCCCAGGGCCAGTATCCGGCGACGGTTAGGCAGTTGCCCGTCCAGCTACACTGCGTGTATTCGTTGGTGCATCGATAACCGGTTGATCCTGCTGGAAATCCAGTAGGGCAGGGTCCGGTGGTTCGTGTGCATTGTGCATAAGAGGCCACCGCTCCACCGTAAATACCCACTGCAAGGAGAATCATGATGATTCCGATCAGGGTCAAGCGGCGTAGACTAGGCTTATGTCCCTCCTTAGATTTTCGTCTTCCTGAGGCAAAAAGAGCGAAGATCCCTCCAATGCCTAAATACAACGCCATCCAGAAATAAGGATTGCAGGTGACCATGTTTCCCTCCTTTCAGTCCCACCGGTATTGATTTGCGAAGCAAATCAGGTGGGACTCCTTAATTATGGGCAGCTGAGTGAATTGTCGCAGCGAATCTTGACGTTATCGAAACAGTAGTTGATGCCGGCTAATTGGACTTTGTCGATACCGCAGGCATTGATGTGGAGTGTCTCTGTCACACCTGGCCGCCCCGGTGCACTACCATGGCTGGATGCTGGAGTACCCAACGCATTGCCATTCGCATCAAAAGCACTCATAGTCGCTATCCCGGAACTTTCCGTGATGGTCACCCAAATATTACAGGTGCGCGGACCGATTTTGATCTCCGTTGGATGAGAAAAATCAGCCGTGTCCCCTGGTCCCGTAGGACAGGCGACATTCGGTGCGGATGGAGGGTTGTGCTGGCCGAAATTGGCGGCAAAGACTCCATTGCTACCGGATGAGAAAGTGAAACCTTTAGATGCATACTGGTTGGAAATGATGGAATTAGGATCTATAGGATTGCCCACAAGAACCGGCGCTGTTTGAGCCGTTACAGGGCTTCCATTGGGCAACTGGTCGAAATTGACCAACGACGTGGCACACCCGCTTAAGACCGCAACACAGCCTACCGAGGCTGCCAACCTTGTCAATCGCTGCATCCGTATCCCTCCAGGGTTGATGGGTTAATTTTATAGCAAAACGACATGCTACGCTATTTTTGGTATTTCCGCAACTCCTTCGCACACGACCAAAGCAAACAGACACCAGCACACAGCAAACAGAAAGGTAGGAACAACCGTGCCTTTACTGTGTGCTGTTAGCTGGGTGCTGTGTGCTAACGTCGACTTGAGTTATAATGGGAAACAAATACCGGATGAGATTATGATAAAATGTTTTCAATCGTGCCTTGGTCATGCTTCCTATCTTCTTACTGGTTTTATTCATCCCCACATCCTTGCTTGCTGCTGATTTCTTGCCAGCAGCATCGGTATCCCCTTTGTTCCAGCGTGGAATATTACGTCAAGAGAAAACACATATCGTCGATGGCAATGGGCATCGGGTGAAACTAAGGGGAGTCAACGTCAACGGGTGGTTGCTGTGGGAAGGCTGGGTTTGGGGTGGTTGGTTTGAGTCCGAGACGAAGATATTGACGAAATTAGAACGGTTGGTAGGAACAGAAGAAGTGAAGCATTTCCAACAGCAGGTGTATGAGAAATTTATCGGTGAGCGCGATATTGAAAGGATGAGTGCCTTGGGATTTAATATGGTGCGGATCCCGATTAACCACAGGCTGCTTGAAGAAGATGAGAATCCATTCGTTTACAAAGAGTCAGGTTGGCAGATATTAGACCGAGTCCTGCGCTGGTGCGAACAATACCGTGTCTATGCGGTGTTGGACTTGCACTCAGCGCCAGGGGGGCAAGGGGATCTTTTTACGGTGGATCCAGAAGGAAAAGGGAAGCTGTGGGGTTCTGGCATTCACCAAGAAAGGACGATCGCTCTTTGGAAAGCAGTCGCCTCTCGCTACAAAGACAGCGCTGTCGTTGCGGCTTACGATCTACAAAGACAGCGCTGTCGTTGCGGCTTACGATATTCTCAATGAGCCGCAAGCGCCCAGTTCCAAAGTCCTTCTTGAACTGTACAGACGCATTATCGCGTCCATCCGGGAAGTGGATCCTAACCACTTGATTATGCTAGAAGGAGACCGCTTTTCTACAGATTTCTCACTCTTTAAGGCTCCATTGACAGACAATCAGGTGTTCAGTTTCCATATGTACACTTGGTTCTCTGACAAGCGGCGGAAACTTCTGGATCGATACCGGCGTATTGCCGAAGAACAAGCAGTCCCGATGTGGAATGGTGAGTTTGGAGAAAACCGATACGAGATGTTGGAGAGTACGGTGAAATTGTTCGAACAATCGGAATACGATCTCTCCGGATGGGCATTCTTGCATGGCGGAGCTCTTAACTACTCGTTAATATGATCCAGCGCTGCGCTTGGGCTCACGAACCTTCTATCATGCAGGTTTACCATGATACCGAGTGGGGAGTGCCGTTGCATGATGACCAGAAGCTTTTTGAATTTCTGATCCTCGAGGGAATGCAGGCGGGGTTAAGCTGGCTGACGGTGCTCAAGAAGCGAGAAGCTTTCCGCGAGGCATTCGACGAATTTGATCCCCAGAAGATTGCCCGCTACAGCGATGTCCGGGTGCGCCGACTGCTCCGGAATGCTAGGATCATCAGAAACCGCCTGAAGATTACCGCTGCAATCGATAATGCTCGGGCTTTTTTGAAAGTTCAAGAAGCACAGGGTTCTTTCCAAAAATTCCTGTGGGGTTTTGTGGATCACCGTCCGGTTATCAACGCGTGGGAGTCGACTCGGCAGCTTCCTTGTACCTCAAAAGAGTCGGATGCGATGAGTCGGGTTTTAAAAACACTGGGATTCCGATTCGTAGGATCCACCATCTGCTATGCTCATATGCAGGCAACGGGGATGGTCAATGACCATTTGGTTTCGTGCTTTCGATACCGGCAGTTAAGATGAGATTGCGATTGTGGAGCCCCACGGGCAGAGCCCACGGCACCTGCAACAACGCCCCGAGAGGGGCGACATCCCGCCCACCCGCGGGTATCAGCACTACCATGCCGCCCACGGCCGAAGGCCGTGGCGCAATGGCGGGGTTGACGCTCATCCTTCTTGTCAGCGGGTGGGCAGGGGGCAATGCTTTTGCCGATGAGGCAGCAGGCTCTGTGGTGAGGGGATTGAGTCTATCGCTTACGCTTCCCAAGATTCTTTGGACGACTCAAGAAACGCTTACCCTGGAAGCGGTCTTGGTAAATGTCAGTGAAAAGCCGTTTGTGGTCGACACCTTTGGAAAGCTGGATGTGCTCTACTTAGGCAAACGCCGTGGAACCATAGTTCCTAGTTGCTGGGCTCTGATCTTAGAGCCCAAGGCAGACTTAACACCCATCCGCCAAGGACGCTACACGCTTGAAGCGGCGTCTTTCATTCGCCTTGGCCCGGGGGAATCTTATGCGCAGCGCCTGAGCCGGCCATTAGCCGCAATGAAGCCCGGGCAGTATCGCGCGATCCTGACTTATGTGCCGCGCCATGCGGGTGCCTCTTTTAGCCTGCCGGATCGATGGGAAGAACAGCAGGGCATTCGGGATCCTTTGTGGATAGGAATGGCGTATTCCAATGGCGTGGAATTGGAAATCGTTCAGGAATAAGGTTGAGGATGGGCTCTAGATCAATCCGCTTGTCTTCGGTAGGCGTCCAACAACTGATGACGGGTTTGTTGCAGTCGAACGCCAATGGTTTGGGCCGTGCGCTTCATGAGGTCGTAGCCGAGTAACGGATCCGCCTCACATTTGGTTCGCAGGCAACGCGCGTCAATCTTCAAAGCTTGCGTGGGTGCCAAGACCCGTGCATCAAAGCGCTTTTTATAAGGAGCTACCAGCCAGGACCAGCCTAATATTTCCCCGGGTCCGACCGTTTGAATTACCAAAGCACCCCCTCCAGGGACTGCAATTTCCACTGAAACGTGCCCGGCTAAAATGGCATAAAAAGAATCGGAAGTGTCGTTTTCTTTGAAGATGTATTGGTCTGCTTGGAATTGAACTTCCTTGCCACACTCCGCAATCACCTTCTGTTGTGCTGCCGTCATGTCTTTGAAAAAAGGATGTGCGGCTAACAACGAAGCAACATCCGGCATTGTCTCTCCTTTTCAGTCCCACCGGTATTGATTTGCTTCGCCAATCAGGTGGGACTCCTTTTCAGCTTTATTTCCTTAACCATACTCTGCGGAGTGGAAACACTCTATGATCTGCATCATGCATTTTCCTGAAGGATCATGTGAATATCGTAGCTCTCATGGACAGGTTGCTGGATCACATTGAACGCTTAGCCCGGGAACATGACAAGCCGGATCCTAAGCTTTTGGAAAGGCACAACATCAAGCTTGGGCTACGCAACGCCGATGGAAGCGGCGTGATTGTGGGCCTGACTTCCAAGGGGCTTGTAATCGGCTACGAAAAAAACCCCAAAGCAAACGGCGCAGACCTGCGGGATTATAAAGTGCGTCCGGTTGAAGGGAAATTGTACTATTGCGGCTACGACATCCGTTCACTCATCAATGGATTGAAGACCAGGCGCTTCGGGTTTGAAGAAACGGCGTACCTATTACTGACCGGCACACTCCCCTGCCTTTCAGAGCTTGAGGCTTTTTCGAAAGAGCTCAACCAGCGAAGTTTCCTGCCGGAGGCAGCACAGCGGTTTATTATCCACGATTCCGCACATCCCGACCAGATGAATGCGTTGCACCGTGCGGTTTCGGCAATGAGCCTTTTTGACCCACAGCCTAACCCGCACGCGATCCGTGACATTACACGGCAGTGCGTGGATCTCATTGCCAAAATCCCCACCATTGTCGCCTATAATTATCAGGCCATTGCGTTTACGCGTGGAGTCAGCAAAGGGCTGCTCCTGCCTCAATCAGGTTTGAGCGTTGCCGAAAACTTTTTCTATCTTCTGAACGGGGCTCTACCTACTTCTGCACTTGCCCGGCTATTGGATCTCTGTTTGGTGCTCCATGCCGAACACGGGGGAGGCAATAATTCCACTTTTACCGTACGAGTGGTTTCATCGAGCCAGGCCAACACCTATATGGCGATCAGCTCAGGGATCGCTTCCTTAAGCGGGCATTTGCATGGAGGGGCGAATGAAGCCGTGGTGCGGATGATGCGTTACATCAAAGAGAATCTCCGCGATTGGAAGGATGAGGAGGCACTAGAAGCTTGTTTGCAAAAGATTCTCCATCGCCAAGGAGCCGACAAGAGCGGCAAGCTCTACGGCATCGGTCATGCGGTTTATACCTTGTCGGATCCGCGTGCCGTGATCTTGGAGGAGAAGGCCATGCGCTTGGCAAAAGAAGTAGGCCGTCTGGATGAGTTTAGGCTCTATCAGAAGGTCGCCCGCATCGGTTCTCAGCTTCTGGCAAAAGAAAAAGGCAAGACCGTCGCCCCCAACGTCGATTTCTATTCGGGGTTCGTGTATGAGGCGATGGGGATTCCCATGGAACTCTTCACTCCCATTTTCGCCATGGCCCGAGTCGCCGGATGGTCGGCCCATCGCTTGGAACAGCTCATTCAACAGCGCTTAATCCGCCCTGCTTATCTGTCTTCCATCCAAGAAAAGCAAACCTACGTTCCCCTTGTCAAGCGGCACTAAGGTAGCGTCCTCATTTGACGGGTCCTGCCATGGCGCCACCCCATACATCCTCGCCGCGTCGGACTATCGCCGCCGTCGGCTCCGGTGTATGGGGTCCCCGGCGCCATGTCACCCGTCAAATGAGGAAATCGTCAGTATTAGTTTGCGCTTGACGTAGCGCCTTACTTCTAGTACTTCTGATCATGCCATGCGCTCTGAATTGCGGCAGCTTCCTGAGCTTTTTCTAGAACGGCTGCGCCACGTCGTTCCATCCTCTGGCTGGAATTCCGTAACCCATTCCTTCATCGAGGCTAAACCAACGACCTTTCGGGTCAACACGTTGGTCGCTTCCATAGAACCGATTCGGCAGGCATTATCGGAGGCAGGTTTTCTCACCGAACGGGTCAACTGGTACCCCGATGCGATGATTCTGCGCCGCGGAAGGCTCAGAGATCTGCAGACCCTTGAGCTTTACCGCGATGGGAAAATCTATGTCCAAAGCTTATCCAGTATGCTTCCTCCTCTGATTTTGGATCCACAACCAGGAGAAACGGTGCTCGATATCGCAGCCGCACCCGGAAGCAAAACAACACAGATCGCCTGCTTGATGAAAGCACAGGGGCGACTCATCGCCAATGACAATAACCGCATCCGGTTTTTCAAGCTCAAAGCCAACGTGTCCCAGCAAAAGGCTCTGAATGTGGAATTATCCCTTCGCTACGGAGAAACAATAGGGCGTTCGCTTCCAGAGAGCTTCGACCGGGTGCTTGTCGACGCTCCCTGCTCCTCGGAGGGCCGTTTCTTGGCTTCTGAGCCAGCCTCTTATCGATACTGGAAACCCATGAAAATCAAAGAAATGGCTCACAAGCAAAAACGGCTGCTTTTCTCCGCAATCAGCGCTCTTAAGCCAGGAGGGCTTTTGGTGTATTCTACCTGCACGTTTGCTCCTGAAGAGAACGAAGCCGTGCTACACTGGGCGCTGGAGCGTTTTGCAGAGATGATTGAAATAGAGCCTTTTCCGCTTGGTTTTTCTAACCACCTGCCTGGCCTAACACAGTGGGAGGGAGTTCGCTATCATCCGACCCTCAGTCGTGCGCGGCGGATTTTGCCGACGGACGAAATGGAGGGTTTCTTCATTGCGCGTTTGCGAAAGCTGAAAGGAGATCGTCATGCGGCAACGCTTCGTTAGTTTGAGTGTCTGTGGATGTTTATTGAGCGCTGGCTGCCAAGGTTATTTTCCGCTACGCGCTCCACGTGCGGATCTCTGGCAAGCTAAAACTGCTGCATCTCCAAGCATTCCCTTGCCGGATGTGCAACCGAGTGCCTACTCGCTTCATTCGCAGCAAGAAGGGGTAACCTTTGCCATAGAAGTATTCGATGCCAGGCGCTCTCAGGAAGCATTCGGTGCCAATCTTCCTCTTCAAGGGATAAGCCCGGTTATGGTTTTGCTCCATAATGGCAGTGACACGGCTTTTCTTTTCCATAAAGCGCATGTCCGACCGCTTGCTGTCATAGCGAAGAAGGCAGCACGCCGAGCCTACGTGCATCCGCTCCGACGGGTGTACAGGAGCCTTAAATGGGCGGCTTTATTTGTTCCAGGCCTGCTGATGCAGTCGTTGGTGGAACCATTGACGACATTGGATTTCCCCGGTTTCCAGGAAGCCTCGCGCCGCCCAGAAAAACCGAACCATAACGGCATTCAGGCGGCATT
The DNA here is from genome assembly GCA_016180605.1 of Candidatus Omnitrophota bacterium. Classification (GTDB taxonomy): domain Bacteria; phylum Omnitrophota; class Gorgyraeia; order Aquiviventales; family Aquiviventaceae; genus JACPAW01. The sequence continues at coordinate 8,574 of JACPAW010000080.1, forward strand.
TATCGAAAGCGAAATAAAAGATGGCGCCATTGAGCCGAGTGCTTCCAGGACAGGGTGGCTTTTTGTTCCCACTCTAGTGCCTGGTAAGTCGCTTCAGGTCGATCTGGTCGATGCAAGCACTTTAAAATCGTTAAGCCTTAAGTTGAAGATTCCTTTGGCATCCGTCAGCGAGTCGCGCGATTATCTGGTTTCCTCCAAGAAGGTCTGGGATGTGGCGATTGAAGAAGCGTCGAAAATGCCAGGCTGGCGCCTGATCAGCGCTGATGAAAAGAAGGGAACGATGGAAATCTCCTATGGGACCAAGTTCATTTGGGTTGGATCCACAGGAAAACTGCTCATTTCCATTCAGGAGATCACCCCAGAACAGACTCTTTTGCGTCTGGAGGATACCCAGGATTCGGCAAAGAGCCTGCTCATTCCGCTGAGTCGGCGAGCGGAGAAGTTTCTTGGTGACTTGGATTCCGCTCTTCCGATGAGACCTCCCGAGCCTGTATTGGAAGAATCGATGGTCTTAAAAAAGTAATTGCGACTACTCCTTCGTTTTGATAGAGTAACAACGAATTTCCTTCCTGTTTCACGCGCGCAAGTCACCTTCAACAGTTTCATTTTCATTGCAAAGGGAGGACCTGCATGTCCTACTTCCGCCGGATTGCGCGCATCGCGGTTGCTTTCCTCGTGGCTTTTACACAGCTGCCTTTTATCCCTACCGCCTTCGCTGATCCTACGGAAGTCAACGTCAACAACCAGCTCGTTCTCTTAAAGACCCAGACTCCTCCCTCAGGTAGCACCCCTGCAGGTGGCATCTACCCAATCAAAGGAACCTTCAAGTACACAGGAACCAATCCCCTTACAAACCTCTTCTTTAGGGTAAGAACCTTACGCTACAACAACGGCAGCCTTCCTCCTCCTGAGTTAGTCAATGCAGATCGAGGAGGGACCGGTGTCGGAGCAGAGAAGGATGTCTTAATTCCCTCTGGTGGACTCTTACCCAACACTACCTTTACCATCACCTTCGATATCAAGCTCCCCAGAATTGCCAAGTTTACCTTCCTAGTAGATGCTTTTACCCAACTCACTCCTGAACCACCTATTACTCCTACCTCAGGCTTTATCCATGGAGCTCCCCAGAATTGCCAAGTTTACCTTCCTAGTAGATGCTTTTACCCAACTCACTCCTGAACCACCTATTACTCCTACCTCAGGCTTTATCCATGGAGAAGTCTTGGATGCATCAACGAATCTTCCCTTAATCGATGCCACAATTACCTTAAGAGATGTTACAGGGGAAGTTAAAAGCGATACACAAGGCCTCTACCAAATCCCAACCCCTGATACCGGTACCTTCATCGTCAATATCACAAAAGCAGGCTACAACTCCATTCAGCGCAAGATCGAAGTCTTAGCTACCCGTGATGTGGCAGTGGGTGTTCCCTTCTTAACTGCCTTAGACTCTCAAGTAACCCTGATTACTCAAGCAACCGGAGGAACCGCTACTGACTCATCTGGCAACTTTCAGGTGGAATTTCCCCCAGGATCAGCCCCTCAAGATCTTAACGTAACCATTACTCCCTTAATGGATGAGAGACAATTACCCTCTCCCATTCCTCAAGGAAGGGCCCATATCCAAGCCGTCTACTTTGAACCACGCTTTACCAACTTCTTAACTCCTGCTACCTTTCGTGCCAGGAATACCTTCAACTTTCCCCCTAATACCCCAATCAACCTTGAGCTCTGGGATGAGACAACCCAGCGCTGGATAGACCAACCCGCAGGAAGTATCACCCCGGATGGCATATGGATTGAGTTTTCCATCATCCGGTTCTTTTGCACCTACTGCATCTACCTGACACAAAAACTACCCGCTCAAGCTAGTAGCCCGAATCGTAACCAAGCTAAGATGACGGAGCCAAGCAGCCAAGATCCTGACAAGTCCTGTACGGTTGAAGGAAACTCCTCCATCTGTCCAGATTCAGGAGAACTCTCTGAAGAGCATACGCTCCCATCTCTTCGCAGCCTGGGTCAATCCCGAAATCTTACCTTCACCTACCGCTCAAGCACGGTTGAGCCTTCCGCATTAATCGGAACCAACTACGCCATTAATGATCCCTTGCTCCTGGGAGATCCACCCACCTTAACCCCCCAAACAACCTCAGCTATCATCCAAATCGAAGGCAAACAGATTCAAGCAACCTTTACCGGTAGCTCCACCGGAGCTCGCCAAGCCTTTTTCTGGGATGGTACCAATGCAAGAGACCAGAAGCTTACAACCGGAGCTTACCCTTACACCATAACCCTCTCTAACGAATACCCTGCAACCTTCGGGTCAACCGGAATCCCCACCCCTATGCCGGTGTCTCTTAAGACAACCTTTAAGGGCTACTCGATCATCCAAAACAATGAATCATCTGTCTTTGGCTCTGGTTGGAATCTTAATGGACTCCAGAGGCTTTATCCTCAGCCAG
>JACPAW010000081.1 GCA_016180605.1 Candidatus Omnitrophota bacterium
ACCAAAAAGCTTCCAATAGTCCTCATCCGGGCACATCCATTCTTCATCCAACACTTCGGAAGGACCGAAACGAGGGGTAGCGACGCGGTTGGATCGGCTCAACATCAGAAACCGACCATTTCTCGTCAACAATCCGATCTCTACGATGAATTCCCGATTCGGGGCATTCGTGTTGATATACCAATTGCTGGCCAGCCCCGAGAGCAAGATATCAAAGGAAGAATGAGCCGCTTGATTGGGATAATCGAGTCCCGTCACATCATAAATACGCAGGATGGAACTTAAGCCCTCCACCTCATGCGGCAGAAGCTGCCTTAATGCCTGGCGCTCCGTGCTGGACTGAATTTCCCAATAAGCGAAGATCCACCACGGGTCTTTGACCATCAAAACAATCCGGTCCTCCCCATAGCTGCCGGGAATGGAAAAGGTTCCTTCTGGCCAGGAGAAAACATCCCTTTTTATCGTTGGCTCTACAGAGGAGGAGGAGTAACGTGGTGGAACTGAAGAGGAAATGGTTACCGCCGCCGTATCTGGTTTCTTGACCAATGCGGGAATGACCTTCGGCGCTGCAAATCGAGAGGGCGGGCGAGGCTGGGCCTTTACAAGACGGGCTGGCTCGGGCCTGCGAGTCGAAACGGAAGGACCGCGCGGAGGCTTGTGCACGACGGATCGCCGCGGAATCGGCTTGGCCGTCGCTACCTTCTCCACGCGGGCCACAGTTTCTACTCGCTGAGGGGATTTTTTTGCAGGACGCAAAATGGGCTTGAGCGCTTTCGATGCGATTGCCTTGCGGGCAGCGATCATCGCCCGAGACTTTAGGGATGAAACTAGCGAACGCTTAGCCTTTGCACGCGGCACGGAAGCAAGACGAGGACGGGTAATTTTCTTTTGAGCGGATATCTTGCGTGCCATTGGAAGGTCACCTCGTTTTTATTATAACACGCGAGGAAAGGGCTGCAATCAAATTGCAAAAGAGCTTATGGCTTATGCCGGTTAAACTGAAATAATTGCACTACGGATCGGCGGAAGGAGCTTTGTGTCAAATAGACGAGTGCGATTGCCAGGTAACCGATTCCTAACAGCATACGGACGGCCGGTGTAGGGAAAATAAATTGCAGTAAGAAAAGGCTTAACAGCAATAGCGCCTCTCCTAAACCGAAAGACAGATTGGCAAGAATGACCAAGGCCAGGATGGACTGTGCCGCCGTTAAGAAAATTTCCTCGCATTGGCGACCGTCCAGCATCATTGGCTGAAGGTGGCCGCCAGATATGGAAAAAACCAACGGAAGCATTCCGATTAATAGCGTCCACTGATTCACCTTGGAAGAAACCAGCGTGCCTAAGCCTGCCGTAGGATTATTGCGCAGCGCAAAGATGATTGCGACGATGAACTCCGGAGACTCAGAAGCAAGGGGAGCGAGCCACTGGATCAAGATGAACTCTTCGATGCCCAACTGGCGCGCATTTTCCAAAAGGCCATTGGCAAAGGGCTCTGCGGAGATGAAAATGGCATAAGCCGGAAGAAGAAATAAGAGAACCGTCACTGCCCGCCTCCAGTTCCTTGGCAGCAGTGCCAGCCGCTCGGGGGGGCCTGCTAATCCTGGCTCTTCTATATGTCCCCGGCTGGCGGCTCTGATATAAAGAACAAACAACGCGAAGAATACGAGGGTATCGATGATGGAAAGCGTGCCCTTAAGCGGAATAAGGAAAGCGTAGCAGGTCGCTACGAATAACGTGACCAGCTCCAGGCGCTGCTCGGGCTTGAGTTGAATCGACGGTGTTCGGGTCCGCAGCCAAAAAGCCAAGAGCACCGCTGACCAGCCCATACCAATGAGCAAACGATTAGAGCCGGTCATGTTAGCAGCGGCGTAAGCCGTATAAGCAGGATCTTTAGCGGCCTTCCATGCCAAGTACATATCCACGGCATATTCCGGAAGCACCGCTACAAGCGCTAACCCGGCTAACGCCAATGACTGCGCGATTTCAATTTGGGCCAACTCCGCTCCCCAAGAAAGCAGGGTTGCAGCCCCAAAAATAGCAAGCCCAGGCAGCACGGTTTTAGCCGCCACCCCCAGCCCCTCATGTCCTGCGGCAGAAATCAGAATCCACTGGCCAATCAGGGCTAAAGCGGTAACGAGCAGGAACCAATCCCGCACCAAGCTGCGGCGGGCGTTGAATAAGGTGGGCCTCATGGAGAAATGAGGGGTCTGGATTTCTTGATTGGAATTACCCGATCACATCACCGACTACGGGTTCCACTCGCACCCCCTTTTTTTCCAGAAATACAACAGCCTTTTTCAGCCCCTCTTCGGAGCCTTCCAACTCCAAGGTAACTTCACCGACACTTTCCGTCACCTTGGCCCTTCGGATATTAGGAATGATGTCATATTCCTTAGACATCATGTAGATGACCGGTTCCTTGATCAAGTGCTGGGGAAAAATGAGAGTGACCTGCTTCTTGGCCATCAGTGCCTCCTTTTAGTCCCACCTGATTAGCGAAGCAAATCAATACCGGTGGGACTAGTACGTTGTGGCAACGTTTTGCTCACAATGATTCCCTGTTTCTTCAACGAGCTCCCGGATGGTAGGACGATGCCCGCAAACAGCGCAATGAGGATCGCGCCGAAGAGGGACTTCCCGGAATCGACTCATCTGCCCATCAAAAATGAGCAAACGATTTGTTAACAGCTCCCCTAAACCGAGGAGGACTTTCAGCGCTTCGTGAGCCATGAGGGTCCCGATTACTCCGGCCGCTGAGCCTAAGACACCCGCTTGCTGGCAGCCGGGAATCTGGCCGGCTTGGGGAGGTTCAGGAAAAACGCAACGAAAACAAGCGCTCTGTCGTGGAAGAATCGTCATCAGCTGGCCTTGTAGATGCACGACTCCTGCGTGCACCAGGGTGACGCCAGCGATGACACAAGCGTCGTTGACGAGATAGCGAGTCGTGAAATTATCCGATCCATCCAAAACCAGATCATAGTCCGCAACCTGCTTTTTTGCGTTTTGAGCGCAAAAACGCTCTTGGATCGCTTGCACCTCGATATCCGGATTAAGACTAGCCAGGCGTGTTTTGGCGGAATAAGATTTTGCCTTTCCAAGATCGGAAACGGAATGAAGAATCTGGCGATGGAGATTGCTCGTTGAGACCACATCCTGGTCCATAATACCTAATCGCCCCACGCCGGCTGCTGCTAGATAGAGGCCCGCTGGCGATCCAAGACCTCCCGCTCCAATCACTAAGACAGAAGCATCCAGGAGTTTTTTCTGGCCTGCAACTCCCACTTGCGGCAGAACAAGCTGCCGGCTATACCGCGCGATTTGTTCCTTCGTCAGGCTCATCCGATTACTCCGAGTGAAGATGGTTTTGGGACAAGGGACGTGGGCCATGGGACGTATTTCTGCTCTCATCTGTCCCATGCCCCAAAAGCTTGAAATCAACGGCGTGTCCCATGTCCCACTCTAGGTGTTTTATGCGCACTTTAGCCACCGGCGATAGCGGGGATAATGGAAACCTCATCGCCATCTTTAACCGGTGTTTCATCTCCTTTTAAGAATCGGATATCTTCTTCATTGACGAAGATGTTGACAAACCGTCGCAGCTTTCCTTGCGGATCGCAGATGCGCTCCTTGACTCCAGGATAGCGGCGCTCCAAATCGTTTAGCAGCTCCGTCACGGTCTTTCCGTCACAGGCGACTTCTCCTTGACCGTTGGTGATCCGTTGAAGCGGCGTGGGGATGCGTACCGTAACAGCCATTTGGCCTCCTTTTAGTCCCACCATCTTTGATTTGCAACGCAAATCAGGTGGGACTCCTTTTAGTCCCACCGGTATTGATTTGCAACGCAAATCAGGTGGGACTCCTTTTTCCTTTTAGCGCTTTGCCATCAGTGAAAGTTGCTCGGAGAAAGTCCCTTCAAACGAAGCCAGCGTCGGTTTGATTTTCCTGGCCTGCCCCAACCGGCCCTGAAGAGGCTCTAGCGTCTTAAGCCCATTTCCGGTAATGCAGATGACAATCGACTCATCCTGCGGAATCAGCCCTTGTTCGATGAGTTTCTTTGCCGCTGCCAAAGTAACACCGCCCGCTGTCTCGGTAAATACGCCCTCCGTTTCAGCCAGAAGCTGCATGGCAGCAATGATCTCATCGTCCGTAGCGGATTCGGCCCAGCCTCCTGAATCCAGCACCGCCTTGGTCGCATAGTAGCCATCCGCCGGGTTTCCGATGGCAAGCGATTTTGCAATGGTATTGGGTTTGACAGGTTTCACGATGTCGGAGCGCTGTTTGATCGTGTTAACGATCGGAGCGCATCCGGTTGCCTGAGCCGCGTAGAGTTTAGGAGGCGGGTCGTTGATCAATCCAAGCAGCCGGAATTCCTTGAATGCCTTGTTGATCTTCGTGATCAGGGAACCGCCGGCTGCCGGAATGACGATGTGGGCAGGGGCTTTCCACCCGAGTTGCTCGGCGATTTCAAAACCGTAAGTCTTCGAGCCTTCGGCGTAATAAGGGCGGATGTTGATATTGACGAAAGCCCAAGGATATTTGGACCCAATTTCAGCGCAAAGTCGATTGACTTCATCATAGGTTCCTTCCACGGCAACCAATGTCGGATGATAGATTAAGGAAGCCACGACTTTGCCCAGCTCCAAATCCGCCGGGATAAAAATAAAACGATTCAAACCTGCCCGTGCTGCGTGTGCTGAGACGGAGTTGGCCAGGTTACCGGTAGAAGCACAGGCAACTGTATCGAATCCTAATTCCTTCGCTCGCGTGACGGCAACGGCTACCACGCGGTCTTTGAAAGAAAGGGTCGGGTGGCAAACCGAATCATCTTTGATATAAAGCTCTGACACGCCTAAGACTTTGGCAAGCCGCTCGGCGCGGAAAAGCGGAGTAAAACCGGAAAAAGCTCCTGCTGTAGGCTCGCCCTCAATGGGAAGAAGCTCCCGGTACCGCCAAAGGGACTTTGGGCGCAAAGCAAGAGCGGCACGGGTTAGACTCTTGCGGATGGCTTCGTAGTCATAATCCACCTCGATGCTGCCGAAGCAGTATTCACAGACGAATACCACCTCTTTTGGATAGAGCCGCCCGCACTCCCGGCACTTAAGACCCGTCATGGTACTCATGATAATAACGTCCTCTTTCGAATGAGAAGCCGAACGCCTTGGTGTGCCGTTTCGCTGACAAGGATCTCATGGCCGAGTGCTCGCAAACCATAAGGCGTGTTGCGCAACGATCCCCCTTCATCCAAGTAAATCTCCAAAACCTCATTCTCCGCCATGGTAGAGAGCTTTGCCACCGCCAAACGGTAGCTGGAAGGCCCATCCTTGCCCCGCAGATCCAGCGAAGACTCCACTCGAAGACCTGAAGTCAGCGGGGTCATCCCCACACCTGCTGGGTTTCGCCATTCAATGGTTTTGTTCTAGGCGGGGGGATCATCGCGTCTGCCCTTCAAAGTAGGGTTGTATGCTAAAATAGCGCTCGCCGGAATCTGGAAATACCGTCACAACGGTTTTGCCGCTGCCTAAGCGACGTGCCACCTGCAAAGCGGCCCAACAGGCAGCACCCGAAGAGATCCCGACAAACAACCCTTCCTCTCTGGCTAAGCGCTTGGCGATCTCGTAAGCTTGCTCGTCGGAAACGGTGATGACCTCATCAATCACCGAACGATTCAGGACTTGTGGGATAAAACCGGCTCCGATTCCTTGGATCATGTGGCGGCCGGGCGTGCCCCCAGATAAAACAGGGGAACTCTTGGGCTCAATCGCAATGACTTTAATGGAAGGAAAGCGCTTCTTTAAGACTTCCCCGACCCCGGTAATCGTGCCTCCGGTCCCTACGCCGGCCACGAAAGCATCCAGATCCCCTTCGGTTGAACGCAAGATTTCTTGTGCCGTCGTCCGACGATGGACCTCCGGATTGGCGGGGTTATTGAATTGCTGGGGCATAAAAGCACCCGGTGTTTCTTTCACGATCATTTCAGCCTTGCGGACAGCCCCGATCATGCCTTCTTTGGCTGGAGTCAGCACCACTTTGGCTCCATAACTCTTGAGGGTCAGCAGCCGCTCCTCGCTCATGGTCTCAGGCATTGTTAGGATCACCCTGTGTCCTTTAACGGCACACTCCACAATGGTAGCTCCTGGCTTAAGCAGCCCGCGGGCTTGAGCATCTTCAATCATGGAAAGACAGATTCTGTCCTTGACGCTGCCCCCTGGGTTGCTCGATTCCAGCTTCGCTAAAACACTGGCGGTGCCAGGCTCAACCAAGCGCATCAAGCGTACCATCGGTGTATTGCCAATGAGCTCTAAAACATTCTCGGCAATATGGGATTTCACGCTATTCATGATTTACGCACTCTTAAGCAGCTGCCATGGATTTCTCGAATGTCATATTTTTTAGCACAGGCCCATGCGGTCAAATCGTTTTTGACATCCGCTGCGTTATAGAGAACCTCGAGTGCCTGGCCTGAAGCAAGCCGGTCTGCTGCCTTAGCCACTACAGCCAGCGCCTGTGCACAAAGCATATCTTGAACATCTATGACGGCTGCTACCGGATCATCCATTATACCTGCGGTCTGCACTAGCGCCAATCCACAGTTAATTAGTTCTTAATCTCCAGCGGTTCAGGCAAGACTGCGGTTCCATCGATTCGATAGCTTTTTATTTCAGGATGAGAAGCATCCTTTAGCGAAACCAGCACATAGGATAAATCCGGCGAAAGGGCCAGGCCGACATCCACCGATGAAGGGTAGGCTGCGGTTGACGTGTGAGAGTGATAAATTCCAATCAACCGCTGGCCGCGCTGGCGCATTTTCCGCTCCACCTGCAGTTGCTCCCTCGGATCCATCGAATAACCAATCGGGCTGTCTTCTACATTCCTCATGGGATAGACTTCCCGCACCTGCAACGACGCGTTTGCCACCAAGGAAGGCTCGCCTGCCAGAAGACCACAGGCTTCTTTGGGGTACTGCTTCTGACAGTGGTCAACGATGTCGTTGTACTGGGCTTGTGAAATTTGCAGCATAGCCTAGCGGGAAATCTCCGATGTCCGCATCGCTTCAATGAGCACTGCGGCTACTTCAGGACGCGATACCTCTGGAGGAGGGGGCGTTCCTGCTTGGAGCAGTTCCCGCACTTTGGTTCCACTGAGGCTGATATGCTGCTCTGTGGCATGCGGACAAATTTTATTCGAAACCATCCCCCCACAGACCGTACAAAAGGACGCGTTCTCAAAACAAAGGGGCGTAATGCCGATTTCCTCTTGGGAAAACTCATCGAAGATGCGCTGCGCCTCATAAGTGCCATAAAACTTTCCTACTCCGGCATGGTCGCGCCCCACGATGAAATGGCTGCATCCGAAATTTTTTCGGATGAGAGCGTGGAAAATGGCTTCGCGCGGCCCTGCATAGCGCATGGAAGCCGGATTGACCGCAAGCAGCACCCGGTCCTTGGGATAATAGCGCTCCAAAAGCACCTCGTAGCTCTTCATGCGCACCGCTGCCGGCACATCATCTCCCTTTGTCTCTCCGACGATAGGATGCAGCAGAAGCCCATCGCAGATCTCCAAGGCGCACTTCTGCAGGTATTCATGCGCCCGATGGATGGGGTTTCGCGTCTGAAAAGCCACGATCCGCTTCCAGTGACGCTCGGCAAAAATGCGACGCGTATCTTTCGGATCCAACCGGTAGGGCAAAAAGGTCGTCGCTGGGATACGATGGCCCATGCTGATTCTGCCACCCAGATAAACCGCTCCGGTTGATTGAAGGCGCTTGACTCCTGGGTGCGAGCCATCTAAGGTGCCCAATACCTGCTTTGCCTCAAGATCCTTATCTGGCTTATAGATATCTTCCAAATGCAAAACGGCAATTCTTTTTCCTTGAACTGCAAGGGCCACCTCGCCTTTTAGCCCTTTTGCCTGTTCGGGTAAAACAGCCAGGGTGACTGGAATCGTCCATACCAATCCATCCTTCAACCGCCGATTTTGGACGACACTCTCGTAATCTTGCTGGGTCATAAAACCTTCCAAGGGGCTGAATCCTCCGATAGCAATCATCTCGACATCGGAGAGCGCCCAGGCGTCCAGCTCAAGGCAAGGCAGGCTCTTGGCCTTTTCCTCAAGCAGGCTTCGCTCCTTTTCTTCCAGCAGACGATTGATTAATTTGCCGCCATGCGGTGCAATCAGTGAACTCATTTTCCTTCCTTTGTTGTGGTTTTATGTTTTAACTGGGAAAGCCAAGTCTTAATCGTCTTCTCGAAGCCAAGCTCGGTAGGTTCGTAATAAATGTTTTGACTCGGCAAATACTCCTGCTCCACATGATGTTGGGGGTGGTCGTGCGCATATTGATAGCCGATGCCTCTTCCTAGTTTCTTGGCGCTGGAATAGCTGGCATCTTTCAGATGTTGCGGCACTTCCAGGAGCCTGCCTTTCTTCACATCGGAAAGGGCTTTTTCGATACCCAGATAGGCAGCGTTGGATTTCGGCGCACAGGCAATGTAGACCGCAGCCTGGGCCAGCGGAATGCGGCCCTCAGGCAGCCCTATGAATTCCGATGCGTGGAGTGCCGCCGTCGCCAAGATCAGCGCTTGGGGATCTGCGTTACCTACATCCTCCGCTGCGCAAATAACGATTCGTCGCGCAATAAACCTCGGATCCTCTCCGGCATAGAGCATCTTAGCCAGCCAATAAAGAGCCGCGTCCGGATCGGAACCACGCATGGACTTAATAAATGCAGAGACGGTATCGTAATGGGCATCTCCTTGGCGATCATAAACCACCGCTTTGCGTTGGATCGATTCTTCAACGGCCTCGCGCGTCAGATGGATCATCCCCTTAGAATCCGAAGGACTGGTCCGCACCGCCACTTCCAAAGCATTCAAGGCCCTGCGCGCATCTCCGTCGCAGACTTCGGAAAGATGGGTCAGCGCTTCTTCGTCGGCTTTGATCTTAAGATTTCCAAGCCCCCGCTCTTTATCTTTCAGAGCCCGCTCTAAGAGCAGCTCCACCGCCTTCTCCGGCAATGGGTGAAACTCGCAAACCAGCGAACGCGATAAAAGAGCGGAAGCCAAGCTGAAAAAAGGATTCAGGGTCGTTGCGCCAATCAGGATAGGGTTTCCCTGTTCCACGTCCGGCATGAGCACATCCTGCTGGGCCTTATTAAAGCGGTGGATTTCATCGATGAATAAAATGGTGCGCTGGCCGTTTAATTGCAAACGTTCCTTGGAGGAGGCGATTGCCTGGCGCAGATCTTCGACTCCTGAGGCCGTTGCGTTGAGCGATTGGAAAAAAGCGCGTGTGGCCTTGGCGATGATGTGGGCAAGAGCCGTTTTCCCTGTGCCTGGCGGCCCGTACAAAATCAGGGAATTGATCCGATCGGCTTCAATGGCGCGCCGAAGCAGGTTGCCTGGGCCGACCAAATGCGCTTGGCCGACGAATTCCGAAAGCTCGCCTGGCCGCATGCGCACGGCAAGCGGCTGAAAAGCACTCAAGGATGAAGGATTTTTGGTGTCGAATAGATCCATTTGAAACCAGGATGGGTATATGGGTATAAGAGGTATGCCAAAAACGCCCCGCGTTGCCGTGGGTTCC
>JACPAW010000082.1 GCA_016180605.1 Candidatus Omnitrophota bacterium
GCGATCATCGGCCGCCCGCAGATGCGATGCAATACCTTTGGCAACTCCGATTTCATCCGTGTGCCTTCTCCAGCCGCCAGGATGATCGCTTGTAAGCTTCTCATATTCTGCGCCTCACCGCTCCATTGTTGAGGGACCGATTTAGGTGACTGTCCTGCTTCGCTCTTCAACGCGCAAACTATGGTAGAGCTTCGCAGAGACAGTCCTGCTTCGCTCTTCTTTTTTACGCTTTAAATCTGGAGCTATGTTCATCGTTAGTTTCTGCGAAGCCCTACCATCATCTTACTTATCGAAGGGCGAAGCAGAACTGGGGAGCCAGGACTCGAACCTGGACGTAGAGCTCCAAAGGCTCTTGTGCTGCCATTACACTACTCCCCAAAATGCACACAGAACCTTTCGCACTCCCGCCAGAAAAAGCAACAATCTCGTTCACGAGTACTAAATCGTCAAGTTCGCGGTGGATAAATCCGTTTGCACAATTTCTACACGACAATCGCTGTAACCGATTTCGTATAAAGACTTAACCACACCCTTGGCATGCGGCTGATCTTTGCATAAACCGAAGACAGCCGGCCCGCTTCCCGATACAGAGCTAACCAGGCAGCCGTGCGCGCGTAAATCTGACAATAGACGCCCAAGGATAGGACAACGCTGGATCGCTATAGGTTCTAAATCGTTTCTTAACCCCTTAGCGAGCTCGTTCGGCGAGCCGTTGATTAAGGCATGACGGACCATTTTAAAAGAAAATGAAGGCGGTGTCAAGGAGCCTGTCGGCGTCTGGGAATAGGAATCGAAGGCTTGGTACACGTCGTAGGTGGAAAGCTCAAAGTCTGGAAGCAGCAGAACGTGCCAAAGGGAATGGGAGATTTCCAGCGGCTCGCAAAGCTCTCCCCGAGCTCTTCCTATGGCAAAAGGTGACTCTTCAAGAAAAAAAGCGACGTCTGACCCTAGTTGGGCGGCAAGGTCTGCAAGCTCTTGCTTGCTAAGCCTCAGCTTCCAAAGCAAATTCAGACCTTTGAGGGTTGCGGCTGCATCGGAGGAACCTCCCCCTAAACCGGCAGCAATCGGAACCCGCTTGGTTAAATGAATGCGCGCTCCCTGGTGAAACCCGGTTGTCTTCTGCAAGAGCTTTGCCGCCTGGACAATCAGGTTATCTTCCTTGCAAGAAAGACTCGGATGGTCGCAGCTAAGGCGGATTTCCTTCGGTTCTTCCTCAAAGGTCAGCTCATCGGCCAGATCGATGCGTTCGAAGATGGTTTCCAGATCATGGAAGCCATCGGGACGTTTTCCCAAGATGCGCAAGTAGAGATTGATTTTTGCCGGTGCAGAGAGGCGCAGCATAGGAATTAAAAAGGGTGTCGCGAACGGTACTAGCGAACGAGGTGCTCTTGCTTGGCGCGTAGAACTTCTTTAGCGGCTTGAAGGATATCTTCGGGCATCAGGTGAAAGGCCCGCAACAGATCCTTGGGGTCTCCGGATGTGCCAAATCGGTCCTGGACTCCGACAAACCGCATGGGCACAGGGTGGTTTTGCACCACCGCTTCCGCCACAGCCCCTCCAAGACCGCCGAGTACGGTGTGTTCCTCAACGGTAACCAGCGCTGCTGTTTCCTTGGCAGCCGCAATCAAGGTGGCCGTATCGAGCGGTTTGATCGTGTGGACATTGATCACACGCGCATGGATTCCTTCTTTGGCAAGCTGCTCTGCCGCTTGAAGGGCATGGGCCACCAAGATTCCACAAGCAATCAGGCTGACATCCTCTCCTTGCCGCAAGACAACGGCTTGCCCGATCCGGAAAGGATCCGATTCCTTGGTCAAAAGAGGAACCGGATTGCGTCCTAATCGCAAGAAAACAGGACCCGGATAATCGGCGCTGGCAATGGTTGCCTTTTTGGCCTCCATGGCATCGCAAGGAACGATGACGGTCATGTGCGGCAGGCAACGCATGTGGGTCAATTCCTCAAGGGCTTCCGCCGTCGCTCCATCGGCCCCTACAGAAAGCCCTCCATGAGAACCGGCCACTTTCACATTGAGATTTTGGTAACAAACAGCCATCCGCAACTGTTCCAGCCCTTTGGCGGTTATAAATTGGGAAAAGGAGCACGCAAATGGGATTTTCCCACCAATAGCCAATCCGGCCGCCGTTCCAATCATGTCCTCTTCTGCGATTCCGACCGAAAAAAAGCGCTGCGGATATTGTTTTTTAAACCACACCGCACGCGCGGAGTCTTCCAAGTCTCCCGAAAGAGCCACGACTGCCGGGTGGGTTTTTCCTAATTCCAACAGGCCCTCGCCGAATCCATCCCGGGTGGGTTTCTCCGTCGCACTCATCCGCGGCTCAACTCCTGAAGTGCCTTTTCCAGCTCATCCGGCTTGGGGGCCACGCCGTGCCAGGCTGGGTTCAGCTCCATAAAAGAAACTCCTTTGCCTTTGATGGTGCGAGCCACGATTGCCTGGGGTTTCCCCTTGATCTTCTCGGCCTCATTGTAGGCTTGGACGATCTGTGCCATGTCATGGCCATCGATCTCAAGCGTGTGCCAGCCGAAGGCGCGCCATTTATCGGCCAAAGGTTCGATGTTTTGAATTTCCCGAACCGGCCCGTTTTGCTGCAACTGGTTGGCATCAATGATCGCACAGACCGCATCCAGCCGGTGATGCGAGGAAGTCATGGCCGCCTCCCAAACCTGCCCTTCCTGGATTTCCCCATCGCCCATCAGGCAAAAGATTCTCCGCTGTCGATTATCCAATCGATCCGCTAGAGCCACTCCATTGGCCATGGATAATCCTTGACCTAATGACCCCGCAGCGATTTCGACTCCTGGAACGGACCAGCGTTCTGGATGGCCTTGAAGCTTTGTAGGATATCGGCGTAACGTCGCGAGCTCTTCCTCAGGAAAGTACCCATAATGAGCCAAGATCGCGTAGAGTGCCGGGCAACCATGGCCCTTTGAGAGAAAGAATAAATCCCTCTCAGGCCAATCGGGGCGCTTCGGATCATGCCGCAATTTGTATCCATATAAAGCGACGATCAAATCCGTCATCGATAAAGAACCGCCTGGATGGCCGCTGCCTGCTTTGGCAATCATTTTCAGGATCGTTTGGCGCAGCTGGGAAGCCATCCGAGTGAGTTCCTTCACATCCGGTTTGATCGTTTGCCTCATGGGGATACACTGGTTTGTTGGGGTGCCAGCTGCATTAATCTCTCCCGGATTTCTGGTTGGTCGGAATCCAGCTGAAGAGCCCGTTGCCAATTTTCGCGCGCCTTCTCCCATTCCCTAAGCGAAAAGTACACTTGACCTAAATGGTCAAAAACTGCTGGGTCCGTGTCGATTCGCTTGGCGGCGCGTTCTAATAAAACAACCGCCTCTGCCATCCGGCCCATTTTGTAACACACCCAGCCTAAACTGTCCAGGTAGGCTCCGTTTCCCGGATCCAGGACAAGGGCACGCTCAATGAGAGATTTGGCTTCGTATAGGTTGACCCCTTCTACCGCATCGAGATAGCCTAAGTAGTTCATGGCATCTGCATGATTGGGGTCTAATTCCAGAGTGCGGCGCAACTGGGTGCGCGCTTCTTTCGACCGCTTAAGCTCATCCAGCTGGGCAGCCATGTAAAAGTGCGCGGGCGCATATTCGTCCTGGAACGAAACAGCCGCCTCAAATGCCCGCAGCGCCTCCAGTGTTTCGCCGGCTTCACGATAAACCAAACCCAAAGCCACGAATAATTCCGGTGCCTGGGGTTCCATGGTCAGCCTTTTGCCAATCAGCTCTTGTGCCTTCCCAAACTGCTTTTGCGAAAGGTACACCCGGCTTAAGCCGATTGTGGCATCCAAATCGTGCGGGATAAGCTGCAGCAACGATTGGTAAGTCCGCACCGCTGCTTCCGGATCTTCCGCTGCTAAAAAAGCACGAACCGCATAGTGATATAAGCGGGAATTCTTCGGATCCAACCGGATTGCTTCTTCATAATGGGCTACTGCCGCCGCAGGTCTGCCCTGCAATTCATAGGTTAAAGCGATTGCCACTCGAATATCGGTTGCCTCAGGGGCAAGTTCTAAAGCTCGCGAGAGTTCTTCGATGGCTTCATCAAATTGAGCCAACCGTCCATGGAGAACGCCCAGATTGAAATGCAGTTGGCTAGAGGAGCCTGCTTCTTGAATCAACCGATGATAAAGGGTAATGGCCTTGGGAATGTTATCCTGGAGAACGTACAAATCGGCCAGCGTGCTCAGGACCGCGTGATCCTCCGGAGCCAACGCCAGGAGCTTCTCATAAGTAGAAACAGCCTGGTCCAACTGCCCTTCAGAGGCCTGCAACATCGCCATCCACTTGAGGGCCTCAGGCTGTTTTGGATCCAACGCAAGAGCCTGCTGAAAGAACTTCTGTGCCCGCTCTGTTTGCCCCATCCGGACGTAGGTGGAGCCAATTCGCACATTCAGCAAGGGCGACCGCGCATCGGTGTCCAACGCCCGTTGGTAGGCCTCTAGAGCATCGGAGAACTGGTAGGAACGCTCCAGCATGAGGCCATGGAGGTATTCGCCGTAGGCTGCTGTCTCAACCGGGCGCAATCGAAGCTGTTGTCCGGCGCATCCGCAGAGAAAAAGGACCCAAATAAGCGCCATCCGGTGGCAACCGCCGCTGATCCTATTCAGCAGCCCATGAGCTTTCATAGTCGGTTGCCCCTTAGTAGATGACCTTGTTGAGCGGGTATTCGATGATGTCCTGGCCTCCAGCCTCTTTCAATTTCGGAATCAAAGCTTTTACCTGCCGTTCCTCGATAATCGTTTCAACCGCCCACCAAGGATCGTTTTCATCACGAGACCACAGTTTGGAAATCGTAGGGCGCTTCATGGCTGGAAGAGCCTCGATGAGCTGCTTGAGATTGCGCTCCGGCACATTCAGTTTGATACCCACCTTGCCTTCCGCCTCAACCGCTCCTACGAGCAGCGTTTTGATGCTCTCGATCTTGCGCCGTTTCCAGGGATCCTGCAAGGCTTTAGGATTGGCGATGAATTGAGTGGTAGACTCGCATACCGTCTCCAAAATGCGAAGGCCGTTGGCAAAAAGAGTTTGGCCGGTTTCCGTCAACTCCACAATCGCATCCACCAAGCCTGCCCGGACCTTTCCTTCCGTGGCCCCCCAAGAGAATTCGACTTGGGCGTGGACTCCGTGGCGCGAAAGATAGTCTTTCGTGACCGTTACCAGCTCCGTCGCGATGCGTTTTCCTTGAAGATCTTTCAGCGTCCGGATCCGGGATGCTTGCGGAACAGCCAAAACCCATCGCACCGGATCCCGAGTCCTTTTGGCATAAACGAGTTCCACGACTCGCTCGACCTTGGAGCGATTCTCCAAAACCCAATCGTTGCCGGTAATGCCGCAATCGAGTGTTTGCTGCTCGACGTAACGCGACATTTCTTGAGCGCGCAATAACATCGGCTCCAACTCCGCATCGTCGATGGAGGGCCAATAAGAGCGCTCGCTGATGAGGACCTTGAATCCAGCCCGGCCAAAAAGGCGGACGGTTGCTTCTTGGAGGCTTCCCTTCGGCAAACCGATCCTCAAGCGAGGCGCGGCGGCGGAAGAATCCAAGAGGCGGCCTTCTTCTTTCTTCTGAGTCCGTTTTTTCCGCTGTTGTTTCATGGGACGAAAATATTTTTTGTGCTCATGTGGGGGAAATGACGATCCGGAAACGCAGATGAGGCTCTCCGATTTTACAGGAGCAAAACGGGAGTGTCAATCGTTCCAATCGCAAGAATTGAGTCTGTGGCAAAATCAGAAGAGTGGCTAAGTGGCCATAGATCATGGCAGTAAGCAGTCCGCTCGTCAGCAATCAGCAGTCAGTAAAAGCGAATAATAAATGAGGAAAACGGAAAAAATTTAAACGAGGGCTTTATCGTTTTTGCATACGGCTGACGAGCTGAATGCTGACGAGCCAGTCGTAGTAGTAATTGCTGATTGTTTCTTTCTGACGTACAATAGCTTCCCATGTTTAAAGACCTCATCCGCTCCCCTAGCCTGCGGCGCCGGACAAGCTGGGTGGTTGCCGCCGTCTTGATCTTGCCTTTAGTGCTTTTCTTCCACGCTGCTTGG
>JACPAW010000083.1 GCA_016180605.1 Candidatus Omnitrophota bacterium
CTAGCACGGGGCATGCGCCAGCTCAACGGCGTCTACACCCAGCACTTCAATCAGGCCCATCGTCGGGTCGGCCACCTCTTGCAGGGTCGCTACACCGCAATCCTCGTGGAGAAAGAGACGCATTTGCTTGAGCTCTGCCGCTACGTGGTCCTCAATCCTATCCGTGCGCGCATGGTCAACGACCCGGCTGCCTGGCTCTGGAGCAGTTATCGTGCGATGATCGGTGCCGCAACGATTCCGACGTGGCTCACGACCGATTGGGTGCTGAGTCAATTCGGTTCCCAGCGCGCGATCGCCCAACAGCGCTACCGAGATTTTGTCATGGCAGGTTTAACCGCGGCCTCACCCTGGAAGTGTCTGCGGGGCCAGATCTATCTCGGATCAGAACAGTTTTGTCAGGCCATTGCGCTCAACACGCCACAGGAGGAAGTGCCCCGCCGCCAATGCCAACCGGTCCGGCCGTCGCTCGAGGTCCTCTTTGCGGAGCCTGCCGCCCGTCCCGTTCTGGTCCTGACAGCCTATCGGGCCTACGGCTATCGTCTTCGGGAGATTGCCGAACACCTCAAGGTGCATTACACTACCGTTAGCCGCTGGCTGCGCGCGGCGGAGACGACGGATGACCCAAGCGGGCATGCATGATTGCAAGACCTGACCCTATTTTCCCACCGTCGCCCCTGTTTATGATTCCCTAAAACCACGCATGGGAACGATGTCTGAAGTGGGGTTCAGATAATCGTAGGCGTTTCTCACACGCTTGGTGGGGCCTGCCTGACAGTCGCCTTCCTGGTGAATCCGCATGTCCACAAGGACTTTCCCGGATTGCTCTTTTACAGAGTGGATGATGGCAGAATCTCCCAGATACACCGTTTGCCGATGAACCAACCGCGTCCCATCGTGGATGAGAAATGCTAATTCCACCTCGTTGTCGCTTCCCCCCTGACTTTCCCAGATAATCACCACCGCGTCTGTTAAGCCGTCCTGATTAAAATCGCCATAACCATACCGACCTTCGTAAGCGAGTGAAACATGAAGATGACCATTCCAGACAACCCCCTCACCATCGACCAACGTGATCCTTTCGGCGATATCTGGAGAGTTCGTCAGGTACGTCATGCTGCCGAAGAGCTTATGCGCCGTCACCTTTGATTGATGCCCCAGCAGGAGAACGGCGCAGCACACAAAACACAGAGCGATGCAAGCTGCCCTCATTCCTCTGTTCAGTCGCATATAAACACGGGCCTGTCGTCGATCGTTCTCCAATGCCCCTCCGTGCACCAGTCCTGTCGCTTCCCTGGTTGCTTTTGTTTTCTTCGCTTGTCAGCCGGCGATTTGATGGCGAACTCGGCTTCGTAGCGGAGAATGTTCTCAACGTATTCTTTTGTCTCTTGTTCCTTGGCTTTGGTAGTTCCGGCCAGCGCAATGAATTGTTGGACGTCGCCCCATAGCCGGGGGTTCTTCCCGGCCTGCTCGGCAAGACGCTGAGCGCCAGCGACGCGGCCTTCACCAGCGTTATAAGCTCCAAGGACGAATTTTTTACGTTCCGAGGCGCTCGTAACCGCGATGGTCCTCTTTCCGCCCGGTAACCCGGTATCCCTGCCGAACATTGTATGGAGATCTTTCAGGTATCTTGCCGCTGCGGAAGAGGCGCGATCGATGTCGAAGCGTTGATCGCTCTTCTTCGAAACGTTCAAATCGTACCGCTTGGCAGTCGCCGGCTCAAATTGAAAATGACCGGCCGCCCGAGTGGAACCGCGCTTTCCCAACAAGGTTCCAAAGCTGCTTTCCCGTCCGTACACCGCTTCGAGCGTATTCACCGTCAGGTCGTCGTTGGCGTCAAAGTACCGAGAAGCGCTTTCAAGCGCTCTGCGTATGCGAGGCGTTTCCCGTTCAAGCCAGACATCCACGTCGGATGTGTGTTCCTTCGGCATGTTGTGCTCCTCAATTCCTCTCGATGTGTTCCTTGATGCTCTCTATGTGGACCCGCTGCCGAGGCGTCCGCGAAAGAAGACGTCGTAGGGCACGGCGATCAGCTGCGGTCCCAGGGCAAAAACCTCGTCGCCTCCATAGAGGACGACGCTGAGGACCAAGCGGGTGCCAAGCTGCTCCTGCAGCATCCGCACGGCGTTGACAGTTGACTGATCCAGGTGCCGTCCCCATTTGGCCTCAATGGCGACCAAGCGATCCCCCTGTTCAATGAGGAAATCCACCTCTGGGCCGCTCTGCAGCCGCCACCCGTAGAGCCGCATGGGTTCGGGGCTGAGTGCCAGCAGTTTCAAGAGCTCCTGAGCGACCCACGTTTCCACCAACGCACCGAGTTTCGGGTGGCGGGACAGCGCCTCAACGTCATGCATTCCCAAGAGGTACGAGGCCATCCCAGTATCGTTCCAGTAGAGTTTCGGCGCTTTGGCCAGCTGCTTGGAGACATTGGCAAAGTAGGGCGGTACGAGCGTCACCTGGTAGGTTTGCTCCAGGAGCTGCATGTACCGGCGGAGAGTCACATAGGGCAGCCCGGCGTCCCGTCCGAGATCGGCGAAGTTAAGGACTCGCCCGGTCCGTGCCGCCGCCAAGAGCATGAGGCGGCTGAATTCGGGCAGCCGCTCGATCGTCTGAAGCTCCAGGATGTCGCGCTCGATATACGTCTTCCGATACGCCTCAAACCACTTGGTTCGCAGGGAGGTTTTCATTGAAAGGGCGGGCGCTGGATAGCCGCCATGCAGAATGTGGGACAAGAGCGACTGGCTGGTCCGGGTCTTGGCCTGCGATAGCTCCTGCATGAGCGCGCGCGGATCGCTCGCTGCAAAGAGCCGTTGCAGAACCGTGGAGGGGGCTTCCTGTCGATGGAGTTCGGCATACGAGAAAGGGTGGAGCTGGTGCAACGCGATGCGGCCCGCGAGGGTTTCTGAGACGTGTTTCAAGGTCAGCACGTTGGCCGAGCCAGTCAGCAGAAATCGGCCTGGCTGTTGCTGGCGGTCCACCTGCAATTTGACCGCTCGCAGGAGATCCGGCGCGCGCTGCACCTCATCAATTGCGACGGGTCCCGGATTGGCCGCAATCAAGCCATCAGGATCCGTGAGTGCCATATCGAGGAGGGTGCGGTCATCCAGCGTCAGATATGACGCTTTCCATTGACGCTGACAAAGCGCTTGGACCAAAGTCGACTTGCCGACTTGGCGCGCCCCGGTAATCAGAACGACCGGGAAGTCTGTGAGCGACTCGAGGAGCAGGGATTCCAGGTGCCGCTGAATCATCCTACGACCTGTCTGCCAGCCCATGGGGCTGGCAAAAACTTACCTGGAGAAACCTCGTGAGTTTTTGCGGCTCGCCAACCCCGCCATTGCGCCACGGCCTTCGGCCGTGGGCGGCATGGTGGTGCCAAGACCAGCGGGTGGGCGGGATGTCGCCCCCATCGGGGCGTTGTTACAGGTGCCACGGGCTCTGCCCGTGGGGCTCCACAGCGAGCCCAGGCAGGTCGTGGGATCATGGATAGATTTTATCCACTCACTGGATATAAATCAACTACAAAATTCGATCTGTTCGGTATAGTGCATCCGGGTAATGACAGACCTTATTTTTCTGAATTCTGCTACGAATTGCGGGTTCCTTGCCACGCGCTCACATGAGATTGCCAAGCGAGTTTTCTAAGGAGTCAGACGGTAGAGGTCAGCATCCTGCTTTTGGTACAGAATTTGCTTCATATTTAAGCAGTAAGCAGTCCTTATGATAATCAACAAAGGGAGAAGGATATGCGAGAAAGAGTCGTGACGGCAGTTATTACGATTTTTGCAAGTGTGCTTCTGGTTTCACCCGGTGCTTATGCCGGAGACCTGTTTGTGACCGGGCACGATTCTGACGAACATGCCAATGAGGATTACATGAGTGCTGGTCTTGATTTCCTGCTCTTTGGCGCCGCGGCGACACCAGCGGACAGAGCAGGAAAGACCATTGCGTTGCTTGACAACTCAGGCGGCAGCAGTGCTGTGACAGCCTTGAATGGCGTGGGTTGGAGTGCCACCCTGCTGGATACCGATTTGGATTTTTCCAGCGCCTTCGATGTGAACGCCTATGACGCGATCATGACGGCAAGCGGCGGCTCCAACACGTTAAGAACGCAGCTAGTCGGTGCAACACCCTCCTTCACCAGCTATTTTAATGCCGGAGGCGCCCTCTATATCAATACCGATCAGGGTATTGGTCAAAGCTGGTATGACTTCGTCCCGCAGTTTGGAACGACGACCAATAATACGATCAGTATTTCCGGAGCCTTTAGCCCGACCGCTGCAGGACTTGGAATTGGGTTGACTGATCCGATTGTGGATGCGGATATCACGCACAGCTTTTACACGGGCGTTGACACGAGCCTCTTCACCATTTTTGAAGTCACCGACCCTCAGTTCTTTCAGGATCCTGAGCATCCCCTACCCGTCGCGTTTGGCACGCGCAATGTCAGAATTGGCGACGGCGGATTTGTGGCTGGTGATCCGGTCATTCCGGAACCTACCTCACTGTTGCTCTTCGGCCTTGGGACCTTAAGCGCAGTAGGTGTGCGCCGACGACGCAAAGCCACCTAATCGCTTTTTCCTCCTAGCAACTAGTACATGGCGCGGCGGTCTGAACCGGACCGCCGCATTCCATTAAAGATTAACAGACAAAAATGCAGTATTACAGTTTGTTGTAACCTGCAACCCCATGTTGTGCAACACCAACAAACGCCACATCCAAAATGTAGGGGGCACTTAAAAAATAAAGAGTTAACTGTCATATAGATGTAACCTATTTATTATCAATTGGTAATGAGTTTAAAAAAACTTCAGTGAAACGCCAAGTTGGCACAATACCTGCTTCCTATACTAAGGGTCTGAAGGTATTGACTGCAAGTCAGCCTATCCTCAAGACACAAATTCAAGGAATCCATCATGAGCGCCTTAGTAGCAAGATTACTTACTTTTCGCCAAGAACTGGCAATCGAGATACAAAGATTTATCCTGCTGTGGCGTTACCAACATCCCGTGCTGCCGTTTACGCTCTGGTGGCGGCTGGTTCTGAAGCGTTGTTTTGATTTTATGGCGGCATTGATTGGATCCGTTGTTGCCATTCCTCTTATAGGTTTGATTGCGCTGGCTGTTAGGCTAGATTCAAAAGGACCGATCTTTTATTCACAAGAGCGGCTTGGCAGATTCGGTGAGCCATTTACGATTTGGAAGTTTCGGACCATGCATAAGGACGCCGAGGAAGGCGGCCCGGTGTGGGCGAAAGGGGATAAGGATCCCCGGGTTACCCCTCTAGGGCGTTTTCTTCGCCGCATTCACTTGGATGAGCTGCCTCAGATTTGGAATGTGATTAAAGGGGATATGAGTTTGGTGGGACCTCGGCCAGAACGAGCCTGCTTTGTGGAGATGCTCAACCAGGAAGTTCCTCGCTACGATGAGCGCTTCTTGATTAAACCGGGAATCACCGGGCTTGCCCAGGTTCATTATCGCTATGATCAAACCGTTGCGGATGTCAAGCGTAAGCTGCGGTTTGACTTGTTATACGTCAAGCGCATGTGCCTTATGTTGGATGCGAGAATCCTCGCCTGGACGCTACTTGTAGTGGTGACAGGTCGTGGTATTAAGTGAAGGGGCTCCGCCTGCGCGGTGTAGGCGGAATGAACGGAAGGAATGAGGAGGATGTGGAGATGAAACGAACAGGTTTGTTAGCGGTACTAGCGGCGGGTATCTTGGCTTTTTCCGGGACCGCATCCGCTGTACCGACGATTGATGGGGCAGTGGGAGTGGGTGAGTGGACAGGAGCTTTCCTTACAGGGCTTGATCCCAATGAGGGATTTCAAGGAGATTCTTGGGATATCTCAGCCTTCTACATTGTTCAGGAAACCGCCGGTGGCGGGCTTGGCAATGGGCTCTATTTCCGAATGGACACTTACGCCGCACCTACATTTACTGGTGAGGCACCTTTTATAACAGATGAATCACGTTTTGAAGCTCTGCTA
>JACPAW010000084.1 GCA_016180605.1 Candidatus Omnitrophota bacterium
TTCCACGCTACGATGCACGGTGTGGGAAGCTGCTCCGGACAGTGAGCGCGCTTGACGACCGCTTCCACCCGGGCGCGCACAGGAGGATTTTCCATCACCCCCTCTGCTACCACCACGAATATCTGCGAAGCGACACCGAAGCGGCTTGAAATAAGAAGATTTCCATCCTCTGTCCCAACCAGATTAACTCCCTGATTATCTTGCAGTGTTTGCGTGATTGCCAGGCCGCTGTCGGTGAAGATTCCATCTTGCTCGTGCCCATCTGAACCATCCGGCCCCTCACGAAATTGCTCGATGATTTGAATGGAGCTTTCGCTGACACCCAGAGCCCGCAGCACTTCGGGTGCAACCGTGTTGAGATTCAAGGGCTCCGTCTCACTCCGATAAGGAGTAGCAAAGGCCTTCAGCGTTTGGTAGGACTCTATCGTCATCCCGGGTATGTCCTGCAGCTCCTCGATCGTTACAACCGGAGCGTTCTTTTGATAGTAATACGGTTCCGCCTCGATGGGAAGCTCCCCGTCATCTTCTTGATCCAAGTAGTCCACGATCGCTTGTGCTAAAGGCACGGAGCCTACCAAGCGCGCAAACGTATCCACATCCGTACTCAAAGCCAGCTGTCGTTCCACATCGCTGATTTGTACTTCAATATGGCCGGAAGATGCCGTCACTTTCCAGATGGAGCGATCCGCCTCCGGATCGTTTGACTCAAAAATAGCCCATTCATCCCCCAGCCAATCGTAATTTCCCCCGGTCTCCTCGGGCTTTTGGGCATCCTGATTCAACCGCTGCATCGCCAAATAGACTCCGCTGCGGGCTAAGACCTTGGCTTGTGCGCGTGCCAGCCGGTAACGAGTCAGACGAACCTCTACGGAAAGGTAGTTTGCTACCGCGATGGCCAGTGTCGAGAGAATGGTAATCAGCCATAGCGTCGTTACTAACAGAGAACCCCGTTTCCCTTGCACCTTGCCCCTTGCACCTTGCCCCTTGCCCCTTGTACCTTGTACCTTGTACCTTGTACCTTGTACCTTGCACTTTGTACCTCGTACCATCTTCTCTCTCATAGCCCGGTCTGTGAAGGCCCTAAAACCCCTGAAGGCACCGTCAAAAGCTGGGTTGTTTCCTTGCCGCCTTGCGTCTGCATGGAAACTTCAATCAGTCGGGGCAGCATCGTTTTGGCATTTTCCCAGATTTCTTGCCAATCCAGCAATTCGGTTGAGGAAGCTGCCGGCTGATGGGCATAGCGGATATGGAAAGAGGCGCAATCCTCCAGCAAGCGCTCGGGTGTTACCTCGCGCACGACCCGTGCTTCACCGATGGCTTGGTTGGTTCTCCATAGCCCTCCGATTCCATCCCTCTGCCCACACTGATAGCTGACGAAACGCACAGCACCCCCTAATTGGCGCCGGTAGGACTCCCGGGTAAACCATTGCATCTGGCTTTGGTTAAAAGTAGGTTCCGGCAGTTTCGGAGCAGGACCGTAGGCATCTTCCCGCAAATCAAAAACCGCGGCGTTAGCCAAGTCGCGCTCCAAGATTCGCCAAGCCATATCTTTTTGTTGCAGGGCTTCGGTTGCTCCAGTGGCCCTTTGCCATACGGTAATTCCCGCGCGCAAATAGGTGGCAAGCCCTGTAAACAAAATCGCGATCATGGTCGCTGCAATCAGAAGCTCAACGAATGTGAAGCCAGAATTCCTCACGACCTTATCCATTCCTCCGGAATCCATGTGACTGGCCATATCGATTGTAAGCGAATTTGTTTTGAATTTCCCTGCAATCGCTGAACCAAAAGGGTCACCTCACCCGCCCACACTTCCCCTGCCTCATCAGCAAGATCCTCGCGCAACTGGGCGGACACTTCCCACCCATAAGCTTCATGCGGGGCTGGGAAATTGCCTGAGTATGACTCCTCCGAAGGGATGGGTCTTGCTACACGCTTGGTTTCCAGCTCCAACAGCTTGCCGCGCGCCAACTCAAGCAGCATCTCATATTCTTCAATGGTCGAAATGGCGCGCAACTGGCTGGAGAAACTGCGCCCGATGAAAACCAGCCCGACTGCAATCACGACCGCAGATAGGACCGCCTCAACGAGTAACAGGCCTTGTGTGGAGTGTAACTTGGCTTGTCGTGGCATCTACGATAATGGCATATTCCAATTCGCCCCACAAAAGATGCACCGAGCTGGGAGTGCTGCTTCCATCCGGGTAAAAATGCACGCATTCCGCCTGAGTGTTTTCCCGAAGCAGAGTGACCTGGAAAGCTTCCGGCACATTCGAAATCCGGATGGGAGGGAAAATGCTCAGCCCCTCCTCATTGCAATCCTGTGGCCATTGGAGAGGGTCTTTTCCATCCACGGCATTAAGCTTGACCCGACGCGTGGCAGCATCCCAGTGCCAAATCACCACTTCCCCCTGGCTTATGGCCCGCTCCCTAGCATAACGCAAAAGTTGTGCCAATGAGAAAGCGGTCTGCTCGGCGCGCAACCGCTGGGCTGTTTCGTGGAATCGCGGAACGGACGCTGCCATCAAGACGGCAAGCACTGCAGCCACGAGGACAATCTCGATGAGGGTAAATCCTGAAGAGAGAAGTTGGAAGTAAGAGGTAAGAGGTTGGAATGATCGAGTATGCTGATAACCTGCCTTCACAACCGTTTCATCCTATTTCTTACTTCCTACTTCCTACTTCTTACTTCCAGCCTTATCGCTTACTCCCAATTACTCAGATCATCCTTCCCAGGCTGGCCATCGGAACCTAGCGAATACAAATCATAATCCTGACTATGCTGGGAATTCTTCTGATAGACATAGGCCCTGCCCCAAGGATCTTTGGGAAGACCCTTTTTAAGGTAGGGACCATTCCACCGGGCGCGCTCTTCCTCGGAAAAATCCGAAGGCGCTTCTTTGGCCACGAGCTCCTCTAAAGTATCCGGGTAGCGGCCCGCATCCAGCTCATACAGATCCAGCGCTAAACCTACGGCCGCAATATCCGAGCGGGCGCGCGCGGTCTTGGCCTGCTCGGTTCTTCCTGCCAAGCGGGGTACTACCATCGCCGCCAACACCCCGATGATGACCACCACCAGCATCAGCTCAACAAGCGTAAACCCGCCCCGCCCGCATCGAATTCGGAGTTCGGGGTGCGGAGTTCGTAATCCTTTCTGTGTGCTGAGTCTCGTTCCTAGTTTCTTGTTTCTTGTTTCAGGTTTCTGGTTTGGCTTACTACTGAATGCTGACGAGCTGACGAGCTGATCTGTTTGCTGTGTGCTTGTTCTCATTGAACCACCAGTCCTATTTGAAACACAGGCAATAACATCGCCAAGACAATAAACATGACAACCCCCCCAACGAGCACAAGAAGAAGTGGCTCTAAAATGGTAGTCAACTGCTGTGTCGCACGATCCACTTCCCGTTCGTAGGTCTGTGCGACTTTTAACAATGCCGCATCGATCGTTCCTGCTTCTTCTCCTACGGCCACCATGTTACTGACAAAAACGGGAAACTGCCCCGTTGATGATAAAGCCAAAGCCAGGTTGGAACCTTCCCGAACAGATCGCGTGATCTCACCGATTGCTTTTCGCATGCTCACATTGGAGACATTTGCCACAACCACATCCAGTGCCTGCAGAATCGGGATCCCTTGCCCTACTAGTGTTCCTAAGTTGCGCGTGAATCTTGAAGTCTCCAGCTTTCGAACCAATAAACCGATACCGGGCAGATTGATCATCAGCCTGTCGGTGATGGACCGCGCGGAAGGACGTTTTAACCAGCTACGCAGAGCTAGAATCGCAGCCATCACCGATATCAAGGCCAGCCACCACCACTGCGTAAAAAACTGGCTGATTCCAAGTAAAAATCGCGTCGGCCATGGCAACAGCTGACCCGTTTCCGCAAACACCAAGGAAAGCTTGGGGATGACGTACAGAATCAAGAAAATGACCATAATCGCCGCAATAAACAGCACGAATAAAGGATAAGCTGCGGCACTGATCATGCGGCTTCTTAATTCCGCCTCATGCTCTCCAAGATCCGCCAGGCGGCCCAGCGACTGCTCCAAGCTGCCCCCTGTTTCTCCGGCCTTGACCATACTGTGGTAGAGAGCTGGGAAAACAGTCGGAAAATCAACAAGCGATTCGCTCAAAGATCGGCCATCCCGCACGGAATTCGCCAATGAATCCGCAACTCGCGAAAGAGCCGCCGATTCCGTCTGCCTGGCAAGCAGGCTCAAAGCATTCAACAGCGGCAGCCCCCCTGCCAGCAAATCGGCCAATTGCCGCGTGAAATAAGCCAAGGCGCGCGTGGAAACCCGCCCCGTACGAACGGGACGTGGCTTGCCCGATTGCGTCCCCACTTCCATGATGCTAATCGGGAACATTCCCTCACGGCCCAAGCGGCTGATAACGGCAACGTCGCTCTCTGCCTCCATCGTTCCTTCGACGACATTGAAATCCTCATCTTTAGCGCGATAAGCGTAACGCGGCATCTAGACAGTGGTCAGTGGTCAGTGACTAGTGGCCAGTGAACTACACCATTTGCGTGGTTAATTTAAGAAACACGTAGAACTTCCTCCGGGGTGGTTAAGCCCTGAAGGATTTTTCGCCACCCGTCTTGGCGAAGGGTTCGCATCGCATCCGCCTTTTGTGCTGCCATGGCAATTTCATGGGAGGAAGCCCGCTTTAAGATCATTTCCTGAATGCGATCCGAAACCAACAGAAATTCGTAGATGGCAGTGCGCCCTTTGTAACCGGTTCCCTTGCAGGTAGGACAACCCTTTCCATAGATAACCGTTCGAGGCAACTCCGTCACTCCAAACTCTTCCCGCAAGCCAGGATGGGGCGCACGTTCTTCCTTACAGTCACCGCAAACCACACGCACCAACCGCTGAGCCACAAAGCACAGAACCGAAGAAGCGATCAAGTAAGGCTCAACCCCCATATCCAAAAGACGGGTCACCCCTCCGGCAGCATCATTGGTGTGCAAGGTCGAGAAAACCAAATGTCCCGTCAGAGCGCTACGGATGGTAATCTCGGCCGTCTCCGGATCACGCACCTCACCGACCATCATGATGTCCGGGTCATGGCGCAGCATCGAGCGCAAGCCTTGAGCAAAGGAAAATCCGATCTTCGAATGCACCTGCAACTGGGTGATCCCGACGATTTGATATTCAATCGGGTCTTCGATGGTTAGGATTTTTACGTGCGGCGCATTCAGCTTCGAAAGACAGGCATAGAGGGTGGTCGTCTTTCCCGAACCGGTGGGTCCTGTGACAAAAATAATCCCGTGCGGCTTTTGAATCAAGGGGACTAGAATCGAACGCTGATCTTCCGCCAGCCCTAGATCTTGGAGGCTGAATAGCATCTGAGAAGACAGGATGCGGATTTCCACCGTCTCGCCAAAAGTCGTCGGCAGAACTGAAATGCGCAAGTCCAATTCTTGCTCATCCAAGCGCACCTTGATGCGCCCATCCTGCGGCAAGCGTCTTTCGGCAATGTCCAACTGCGCCATGACCTTGATGCGGGAGACAATTGCTTGATGCAGACGGATGAGCTCCTGCGGGGTGGGAACTTCATACATGACCCCATCGATCCGCTGGCGAATGCGGATCGTTTGCTCGAAAGGTTCGATATGGATATCCGTTGCCCGCTCGCGAACCGCAGACAAAATCAGCTGATTGACGAATGCGATGACCGACGCTTCATTGGAAGCAGCCGTCAAATCCTCAGCCAAGCGACGCGGGGCATGTTCGCGTGTCCCAGTATCGAGGATGCGCTCAACCGCTGAGGCTCCCATCCCGTAGTGCCGCTGAATCGCGTCTTGAATGTCCTTGGGGGAAGCCAAAACCGGCTCCACCTGGCAATCCAGTAAGAGCCTGAGCTCATCTAGTGTTTGCACATCGAAAGGATCGGCAATCGCAACGCGCAAAATACCCTCTTCAAGGCTGATGGGCATGAGGCAGTAATGGCTGGCAAACTTAGGAGGGACCTTGG
>JACPAW010000085.1 GCA_016180605.1 Candidatus Omnitrophota bacterium
CTGGCGGCACTCACCGATTTGGGCACTGCCAAGCAAAATCCGGTTGATGCGTTTTTGGTCAATGCCTTAAGCAAAGAAATGCTGCGTCGCATTGCCGATGAGTCCGGCAAGCGTCTCGTCCATGTTTCCACCCAGCTTGTCTATGATGTCAGTGGTGGCAAAGGCACGGTTTACGAAGAGGGAGAAACGCCTCATCTTCCGTTTGAACCGGAAGTTGAGGAATGGCTTGAAAATGCCAGGCTGGCCCAGGAAGCATTCATCACGGCGTATCTGAGAGGTCAAGCCACACAGAGTCCAGAAGAGTTCATCCATCAACAGCTCTACAGTTCTCATATCCCTGAAGTGGTCAAAAGTCTTATCCAGAAGCACCCTTATGCGCTCTCCAAGGCACTCGGAGAGCTGAATGCTGCCAAGGCAAAGGACGTCATCATCGTTCGACTTTCCAATGTCTATGGTCCGGGTGATGAGTCCAATACAAAAGTACCCACGCTGATTCGCCAGATTCTCAACAATGAGAATCTAGTAGGAGGTAAAGCGTCATGGAGTGATCGACGGCAGTACCTTTACGTAGAAGACTTAGTCAAAATTCTCTACCGAATTGGATCACTGAAGAGCCCGCCGCATCGGCTGATCAATGTGACCTCGCCTGTAGCCGCAACTACTCTCGATCTCGCTCAAACCATCAAGCATTTAAGCCACTCCTCAAGCACCTTGGAAGTCGATCCGAAGCCTCGGCGTGATCTCTACCTGGAAACGACTCGTCTCTATGAAACCTTCTCAGGAATTACCTTTACTCCCATCGAGGATGGTTTAAGCGCCACCATCGCTTGGACCCGCAGGAAGACTCAAAATCCCCATTCAGCCGACCGAAGCCGAATCTACCCAGTCCTTCTTGGGGCTGGACAAAGCACAAGACGGTTTCCAGCTAATAAACTCATCGAAACAGACGTTGCCCCACTGCTATTTGAGGGACGAAACTTGCTCCAACAACAACTCCATCAACTGATGGCAGTTCCCGATACGACGAGTCTGTTCATCAATCCCCAAAATATATTCGTTCTTGCTCCTAGAGATTCTCAAGAAGGAATGGATGGCAGTTCCCTTGGTATTCCTGATGAAAATGTTCTTGCGGAGGGTTCGCGCTCGAAGATGGTGAATACCTTATTAGCGATTGCCGAAGTAGCTGCTCGTGACCCTCAAGGCACGTACGTCATGATGCCGGCTGATGCGGTTCTTGATAATCTCCGAGGATTTCAAGAGACTTTAGAACGAGCTGCCGCTGTTGCCCAAACAGAAGAAGCGATCGTCTTTCTTGGATTTTCAACCTCCTCATCCGTTAATCACTTAATGTCCAGCGGGTTTTATGAAGTGCAAGCGACCCCTCTCGCTGAGGGAATCTACAAACCACTTATGTGGAAAGATAAGCCAACCGAAACAGAGGCGAAGCAGTTTTTAGCGCAGGCAAGTACAACAGAGACGTTGCGATTCTTGGACCCAAGTTACTTTGTAGCTCAGGTTTCCACGCTGGATCGTTTGCTTCAGCTTCATCTACCTCAGCTTTATGAGGGCTACCGCCGATTGGTTGAAGCTAAAAGACATCAGGATAGAGCATTGATTGCATCCATTACTCAGGAGCTCGAAGCACAGGTTCGAGAAATTGGAGATTCGTTCTCAACGCTCATCAAAGTTCCTCTCCTGCGGTCGGGAAGTGTGCCAGCCTACGTTGTGACTTGTGACAGCGGATGGTTGGAGCTGGGTACGTGGGATCAACTTCGTGGCGTTTTCCCCGCCGATGCATTTGGCATCGTTAGAATCGGCAAAGGGTTGGTCGAAGCGGTGGGAAGCGATCATTCCATCCTGGTGGCCGCAGAGAAGAAAGCCATTCGAGTCGAAGGTATCTCGGGGTTGATCGTGGTGCATGATAAGACAGGAACCGTTCTCGTGGTACCCGAAAGAGCGGCTCATCGGGTCAGACAGCTTGCTAGTGCGGTTTTGGCCGATCCTAAGTTCACAGAACCTCTTGATGCGCAAAGTGTGGGTTCCTGGGTTCAGGGAAGAGCCAAGCTGGTGAATTGTCAAAATTGCCAGGTAATTTCAGACAAAGGATCTATCGTGACAGCCATTGATGTAGAGGGCGTGGACATTATTGCGCAGGGCGATAGAGTCTTAGTTCGATGGCGAGCACCCCCTGTTGCCCAAAGTGTCATGCAGAATGTGGGCAACTTGTCAGCAGCGATTTCCGAAGAAACGCTTTACAAGCAGTGGTTGGGGGTTCTCACCGATTCGGATCTGGATGCGCGAATACGTCAGCCGATCGATCCCTCTACAGTAGATCAGATTATCGGCGAAGCGATCCACAGTGAGGGTGGCCCCAATCAGGATTTTGCCTCTTTCCTAAGACGCTATCTTGAACGACGACTCTCGCTACGATACCACCCCACACGGGTAATCCTCCTGACTGGACGTCCCGCCTCTGGAAAATCAACGGCCCTTCGAGAGCTCGAGCAGCTCGGGTTTGAGCGGTTTGATCCGATTCACAATGGCAGCTTTGAGGAATTCGTTCTTACCACACCAAGAGCCATCTTGGAAACAGACGCGATCAAGATGGAAGCGGTGCGTCGGCGACATCCTGAGCGTTTTGCCGAAGCGGTGGCACTGATGGCGCAATACCATGAGCTTCGCGCTTTAAGGGAGCAACGTCCATTAACCGATGACGAGCAACGAACATTGGACCGCATCGTTGCACGGTTAACGCCTACCCGTGATTCGCAGCAACCTACGGACGCGCTATTTTCAGCAGCAGAGATGAAAGCACTCTATGCAGAAGGGGTGGCCTTAACCCGAAGCGCCATTCGCTTGCGACTCGCACTTGCCAAGACCCGGGGATGGGAATTCGCGCTGGAGACTGCGGGAATCCGAGAGAATGAACTGGAAATTTTCCGTCGTTGGGCTGAAACGGATCCGGAACTCAGTCTACTGCGCTTCTATTTTGAGGTTTCCCCAGAGGAAGCAGAAAGGCGACACGGGCAACGTGAGGCTAGGTTAAATACGCTGATGCGAGGAGAGGATTCCGGTTGGCTGCCCGACTATGTGCGCCTGCCTGAGTTTGACGAAGCCAGGCAGCGTGCGGAGACTTTAGTTTCAGTTGGTAAAGGGTTGGTGTTGGAAACGCAGCAGTTGAGCGTAGAAGCGTCTGCACAACGAATCCGAAGTTTCCTTCTTCAGTCAGAACGGTTTCCTCAACCTTCCGAGATAGAGTTGCAGGCATATTTGAATCGAATGCTTGAGGAAGGTGGTTTTGCTGGGTTCACATTGAGCGAGCCTCTACGGACACGGGTTGCCGAAAGACTAAAGAACTTATCAGTGACACAGGAAGTTAAAACACAGATCCTGAATATTTTAAGTCATGAGTTGAGAGCAGCAGATGAGCAGTGGTTCGCTGTGCGCGTGCTGCGGCGGCTGCAACTACTGGATCGCGAGACTGCCGCACTGGGAATTCGCCGTGTCGCACTCCCCGAGGAAGAGCCCCTCGGAAGGCTGCTGGCTGCGATTACTCCAGCCTACGTGTTGGACAAAGACGGCAACTTAGATGAGCCAAACGTTTCTCTGGGTCAAGCCAGTGCCTTGGTGATGGATGGTTTAGCCCAAGTCGGTGCCAAAGTTGTCATCGCAACCGCCAAAGCTCTTGAAGAAATGAAAGAACGCAATATCCACTTTTATTCCCCCTTGCGACAAGCATTGATTCCGCTTCTTGCAGAGGAAGGCTGGCCGAATCCCGAGACAGCGGCTGGGGACCTATTGAGCGATCTTTTCGAACTCTACCTGGATGCTGCTGGGACATGGATGGTTCCCACACCGGCTTCAGAGAATGAGACGGAATTCTTCATTGATCCTGATTTTGTCGTTGCCTTCACCGAGCAAGAACTCTCAACGATTCAACATGCGGTAATTCACGAAATGGTCCTGACAGCGCTTGAGCTGGAACGATCTAGTTTGCCACCATCTCCTCTGTCTCAAAAGGAACAGGAGCCCTTCCTTGAAGAGTATCGCATCGTCATAGAAGGAGATACCCTGTATACCAAAGTTTCTTTTAAGCCGTTTGGCAAGCGTAAAAGCCCACTGGACGTCCGGCGTTACGTCGCTAGCACCCTCAATGAGAGGCTCAACGCAGAGTACGAGCAGCAAGTAGATGCTTTACCACAACGTCACATCGAAGGAGTCCCCAGCGGGACAAGCTCCATTGACCTCCACCTGCTAGCTGGAGATGAAGAAGGAGTAGGTAAAATTCAGAAAAGCAGGGCGGTTCGCCACTTGCTTAATCGTGGTTATCAACGAGTAATCTTTGGCGGGGATGAGGTCTATCTAGGCAACGACAAAGCAGTATTGGATGATGCCCTCGATCTGCGTAATCAGAATGATCCATTGGTCGAGCGCATTCAGGTGGTGGCATCAGATCCAAAACTGACGCCTGAGCAAACCAAGGAACTGAGGGAGCGAGGAGCAATCGTGGTGGGCCGAGGTCCTGAGGGAATGCGTCAGTTTCTGGCAAGCGAAAAGGAAGCGATGCAACAGGATATCAATGCTCCCGATAACTCCTCAGAAGCTCTTGCTCGCCACCATGACATCGTTACCCAGGGAGGATGGCTTGGCCGCTACACGTTCTATACCGGTGCCAAAATATTCTATGAAATCGCAACGGCTTTTGCTGCGGCTCTCTTGGGGATTCTGGATGTGCGTGTTGTAGTTTCGTCGCATGAAGGTTACGTCGAACACGATGCCTTCATGGCACATTCCACATGGAGTTGGAAAGACAGATTGCGCGATATCCTCATCGCATTAAGCGGCCCGGTTACCAGCGGTTTGATCAGCCAAGCGGCATGGACACAGGTTGTTAAGCCACTCGTTGAAATGAACTCTCCAGTTGGAATTATTCTGGCCACTGCCACCTTTCTTATCCTCGTTGTGCCGAATTTTATTTTGATGCTGAATCTTGTAGCTTTTTGGCATCCACAATCCCGTTTTTCGCGGATTCTCTATGACTTAGGATGGGCCGAACGCGCCATAAACTCCCGCCGTATGTACGATGCGGTAACCAGCCTAACTTCCAGTTATGGGGAATATTTCGCAGCCCATATTCCGGCAAGTTTTGCGACAGGTG
Organism: Candidatus Omnitrophota bacterium; assembly: GCA_016180605.1. Lineage (GTDB taxonomy): Bacteria > Omnitrophota > Gorgyraeia > Aquiviventales > Aquiviventaceae > JACPAW01. Next base: position 5,159 of record JACPAW010000085.1, read on the forward strand.
AGGCTCCGGTACTCTTGATGGATGCCGATGTTCTGGGTAGTCCGAATCAGAATGAAATCGACACCTTCCTGGATGCAATCCGCCAGGTCACGCATCTTGGTGGTCATATCCATTTCTTCGTGCCAAGGAAGGGAAGACAGCAAATCGCCTTGGCTTTGGCACAGTTGGAGCAAGAAGCCGGCCGGAACAAGAGGCTGATTATCCACAAGATAGGAACACAGGATGTCGATAGTCGACGTAAAGTAGCTTTGCAGATGATCAACCGCAATGATAACGTCCAGTACTTGGTGTCGGAGACGACTGTCAATGAGAGAGATGCCGATGGACTCTTTAAACTAGCCGCGGAACATTTGGCCTCCGGCAAAAGATTCCGCGTGCTGCAAGCTCGCAACCGTAAGACGGCAGAGCAAATTTTGCTGGATCTTGAGTCATCGATAGTCTCCCACTGGATCCTGATGCAGGTAGCCCGTCATGGAGCCGCAAAGGATACGACTTTCCGGCGCCATGCGCTATCTTACATGGAGCAACCTGCTTTCAGACAGTACCTTGATCTGTATACCGTTCTCGATGGATCGGCATACCAACCAGCGGAACTTCTGGACCTAAGCCCGAATCTTCTTGAAGCAATCGTGGATCCTATCGGGCGCCTGAATCGGTTGGCGCAGGCAGGCTACCCACCGTTGCGCTTGGTGCTTGTGCGTGGCGGTCGCGCCTCTCAACAGCTCTCCATGTTGCTGCAGGGTTTGTCGGGTGTCCAACAGGATATTCTTGTGGCTGCGGTGGATGATGGCCGAAGTTTCGGACAAT
>JACPAW010000086.1 GCA_016180605.1 Candidatus Omnitrophota bacterium
ACTCATCGATGTAATAGCGGCGCTGCAAAAAGGAGTAGGGGATTGCCAGAGCTTGGACCAGTTTCTCTGCAGAAAGCAAACGCCGCTTGCCATATAAAAGCCAGGCCATTACCCCTCCGGCTATCATGACACCGACGGAGATTGCGGCAATGCTCAGATGCAACGGCTCAGGATGTGCTTCAAGAAAATGTGGAATACCCAGGTAGCCTGCTACCACAGAGAACACCGATAAGACTGCCAGAGGTGCAACCATGGCGAAACCAGACTCGTGGGCATGATGGTTATGAGGTTTTCCAGCAAATGCAATCAGCCATGCTCGCAAGGTGTAGAAAGCCGTTAAGCCCGCGGTGATGACAGCCACCGCAAAGACAGCCGGTTGATGTTCTGCGGCCAAGACCAGGATTTCATCCTTGCTGAAAAATCCGCTTAAGCCTGGAAAGCCACAGAGCGCTAAAGCGCCAACGAAGAAAGTCGCAGAGGTCCACGGCATGGAACGGTACAGTCCTCCGAGCTTGCGGATATCTTGCTCGTGGGTGGCATGGATGACACTGCCTGCGGCTAAGAACAGAAGGGCCTTGAAGAATGCGTGTGTCGTCAGGTGGTACATGCTTTCCGCTCGACCTCCCAAGCCGACCGCCATGACCATGTAGCCCAGTTGGCTTAGAGTCGAGTAGGCTAGGATTCGCTTCAGATCATTTTCCACTAATGCCAGGCAAGCAGAGAGAAATGCGGTTGCTGCTCCAATCGTCATAATCACGTTCATGACGCTGTGTATTTCCGAGAACAGCCAGAAGGCGCGGCATAAAAGATAGACTCCGGCTGCCACCATCGTGGCTGCGTGGATGAGAGCGGAAACGGGTGTGGGGCCTTCCATGGCATCGGGTAGCCAGACATGCAGCGGAAACTGGGCCGATTTTCCAACAGGACCGCAAAAAATAAGAAGGCCGACCAGCGGCAAGGCAGTGAGCGAGATGACTCCTGTTGAGATCAGCAGGGGCAATCGCTGCTCTAGGGTCAGGAAATGGAAGCTGCGCTCAGATGGGGTAGATCCGGAAAGGGCCCAAAGGATCAAGATTCCCAGCATGAGCCCGAAATCGGCAACCCGGTTGACCATGAAGGCTTTTTTGCCGGCTTCCGCCGCAGAGGGCTTAGCGTACCAGTGGCCAATGAGCATGTAGGAGCAGAAGCCCACCAGTTCCCAGCCCATGAAAAGCTGAATCCAGTTGGTTGCCAGAACGATCATGAGCATCGAGAATGCGAATAAAGAGAGCATCCCGAAATAGCGGCTGAAAGCAGGATCTTCTGCCATATAAGAGGTCGAATAAATGAAGATCAGGCTGCCGACACCGGTGACGATGAGCGCCATGAGCAAAGAGAGCCGGTCGATCAGCACTCCTAAAGGAATCGAGAAGCCGGAAATCGAAATCCAGTTGACGGAGGTTTCCCACGGTAAAGAGAGGGCTCCCTGGTTGGTTGCGAGAAACAACTGTAGGATGCAAGCAAAAGAAATCAGCAAGCCGCCAATTGCAAACGCCGCTGCCAATCGTCTGCGGTGCACTCCAAATAGAAGAATGCCTATTGCAGAAACCAAAGGAGATAAAAGGGCCAGCCACGCGAGCCTGGAGGGTTCTACCATTTCAAGAAGTTTGCCTCATCGGCGTTTAAGGTTTTCAGTTGCCTGGCCATCAATATGGCAATGGCCAATCCGACGGTGACTTCCGCTGCGGCAACGACGATGATGAAAAAGACCATGATCTGGCCCCCTAAATCTCCCCACATCTTGGCGTAGGCCACAAATGCTAGATTGGCGGCATTGAACACCACTTCAATGCACAACAGGATCATGAGGATATTACGGCGGATTAAGATCCCCGCTAGGCCGATGGCAAAGAGAAGGGCGCTGACTACAAGATAGTGAATGGGACTGATCATGTAGGTGGCAAAGTGGCTAAGTGGCAAAGTCGCCCAGTCATCGATGCTTGGCAAGGGAGACAGCGCCGATTAAGGCAGCCAAGATGAGAAATGAGGTTACCTCAAAGGGTATAAGATACGTAGTGAACAATAAGCGTCCCAGTTCTTCAACAGAACCATCGAGCGGTGGGGTGGACACCGGAATCCTTCCGCTGCTAGCCCTGAAGATTCGGATCAGTATGGCAAACAGCGACATGGCCATGAGGATACCTAAACCGCGGAGGGTAAAAAGGCGCATGCGCTTGATGGCTTCGGGTTCTAAGTTCAGCAGCATGATCACGAAAAGGAAAAGGACCAAAACCGCCCCGGCATAAAGCAAAATCTGCAATGCAGCGACGAAGTAAGCTCCTAAAAGGACATACAAAACGGCCAGGCAAAACATGGCTGCCAAAAGCGATAAGACGCTATAAATAGGCTGCCGATTGAAAATGACAGAGAGAGCTGCTGCAAAAAGAAGTGCGGTGCAGAAGTAAAAAAAGATCGCTTCAAACATTAGAGGTTTTCGTTGATGATGCGGAGGGTTCAAACTCCTTAGAGCCGCCATTATAGAAGAAGCCACCCTGGCCTGTCCAACTTTAATGTTAGCACTGTGTGCTGTGTGCTGTGTGCTGTGTGCTGATTGCTGTGTGCTGTTGTTTTTTCAAGATGCTTGACCACGGTTAGTTGGGGCGTTAATCTACCTTCAATGATCATTCCCTCCGCTGTTTTGAATGCCGAGAATTACTTCTTCAATCCATACGCGATCCCTCCTCTATTAGTAGGTACCAGCCTGTTTACTTCCGGAGCGACGATGCTCATCAAAGAGCGTCGTTCGGTTACCTTTCTGGCCTACTGGTTTATGTTGGCGTCTGCGGTGACCTGGCTTGTGTCCTACGGGGGGTTGTTTTCCGCGAAAGTACCAGAAGCGGCACTCTGGTGGACCCGCGTAGCACACACGGGGGTCGTCTTTATTCCCTCGACCGTGTATGTGTTTACCCTGGCTTTGAGCGAGAACTTGCGCAAGTGTTGGCGTTCCGCGCTAGTGGGAGTTGTGATTTCATCCTTGTTTCTCATCGGCGTATGGTGGGGCGGTTTCTTCTTTAATCGGGTACAGCGGTATTTTTGGGGCTACTACCCGCGTTTTGAATGGTTAGGGATCTTGTTCATATTTTTCTTCTTCGTCATGATGCTGCTGACCTTTAGGATCTATTGGATCGGCTACCGGCAGGCGAAGAGCCCAGAACATGCCCGGCGCCTGCTAGGATTCTTGATGGCGTTAGGTTTTGCTTATATAGGTTCCGTCGACTTTTTGCCGGATCTGGGCATCGAGATTTATCCATTCGGTTATGCCACCCTGATACCGTATATGTTTCTTGCCGTTCAGTTCATCAGCCGCTACCGCTTGGATGATGTGACCGCCGCCTTTGCCGCAGAGCAGGTGGTCAATGCCATCGCCAACCCCTTGTTTGTTTGTGACTCGGAAGGGATCATACGTGCCACGAATGCAGCCAGTCGAGGGGTGCTGGGATACAAAGCCAGCGATTTGGTAGGCCATCCATTTGGCCGCCTGGCAGATGAGGCGGATAAAGGACGCGTGGCCACCCTGCTCATACGCGAGACGGTGCATGATGAAGATCTCATTCTGCGGACCAAAGACGGCACACGGATCGATGTGAGTGTGGCGATTTCACCCGTGCGGAACTGGTCCGAAGTCCGCATTGGCTCAATCATTGTGGCCCAAGATATCCGACAGCGCGTAGCGGCGGAGCGGGAGCTGCTGCGCCTGGCTTCCTTTGCCGAACAAAACCCGCATCCGATTATTGAAACGAACAGCGAGAATGGGGTGACTTACGCCAACCCGGCTGCCCGTGAGCAGGTCGGGGCAGTGGAAACGCTCGATCTTAAGCATCCTATGTTGCAGGGTCTAGCTCAAGCCGTTGAGGAAATCCAAAGAGAAGGCAAAGCATACCTGCGGCGCGAAGTGGTCGTTGGCGGTAAGGTCTATGAACAGTACCTCTACGTGCCCGCACCCCAGCTTGTCCGCAGCTACAACATCGATGTCACTGAGCGCAAGCAATTGGAGCAACTGAAAGACGAATTCTTAAGCACGGTTTCGCACGAATTGCGCACTCCGATGACGACCATTCGTGAATTTGTGGACATTATTGGAGACCAGCTTGCCGGTCCACTGACCAAAGATCAAGAGGAATACTTGGGGATCATCCAGGAGAACATCGAGCGCCTGGTACGCATCGTGAACGACCTTCTGGATATGACAAAGATGGAGGCGGGCCGCCTGACTCTGAACAAGCAACTGATTGAACCGAAGGAAATCGTAGCACATGTGTTGCAGTCCATGGATCTTTTGGCCCGCTCCAGGAATCTTACCGTGGAAACGGATATCCCGGATTCCATCAGCGATGTTTTTGCCGATTCGGATAAAACGACTCAGATTCTGCTCAACTTTGTCAGCAATGCCGTTAAATTTACGGAACCGGAAGGCCGCATCAAGATCAGCGTCTTGGAGCAGCCGGATGAAATCGAGTTTAGGGTCTCGGATACCGGCATGGGGATCGCTCCAGAGGATCTGCCGAAGCTGTTTGAGCGTTTTCCTCAGATGAGCCGCTCAAGGCAAACGGCAAGCGGGCTTAAAGGCACAGGCTTAGGGTTAGCGATATGCAAACGTCTTGTCGAGTTTCACGGAGGCCGGATTGGAGTCACAAGCGAGCTGGGAAAAGGAAGCACTTTTTTCTTTACATTTCCTAAGCGTCTTCCGGATGAAATTGTCCGCGAGCGCATCCGTCTTGGCGTAGAACAGGCGCGTCGTAAACATGGAAGTTTTTCTGTCACGATCGTTGCGATCTCCAATTTCGCTCAATTGCAAGCGCTTTATGGGCTATCAGAAACAAACCGGTTGCTTAAGGAGTTGGAGGGTGTCATTCGGAATACCGTGCGCCAAAGAGAAGGGGATGTGGTCACCCGTTGGCAAAGTAGTCAGGTAGTGGTCGTTCTTGCCGAAGTCGGCAGCGATGGTTCTCGCGCGATTGCCGAGCGCATCCGGCGTTCTTTAGCCAATCGCCCCTTCCGCTTAGGTTCCAAAGAGCAATTTTTATCCGCTGAGATAGTCATCACTATTTATCCGGATGAAGCCAAAAGCGTTGAGGAGATGCTGGATATCATAGAAGGCCGTTTACGCCACAGCAAACCCAGCAGAATGCGCATCTTGGTGGTGGATGATGAGCCCAAGATCCGGCAATTCCTTAAAGAAGCGCTGGAGCGGCATGACTATGAAGTTTTCATCGCCGCAGACGGGTTAGAAGCGCTGGAGCAGTTGGAGAAGGAAGCGGTGGACCTGATTCTGCTCGATGTCATGATGCCGCAGATGGATGGCTATGCCGTTTACCAGCGCCTGCAGCAAAACCCAAAGACGAAAATGATCCCCGTCATCATGGTAACGGCAAAACCAGACACCTTTGCGGATCAAGCAGCAGCCCCCCATACGCCGTATAATTATGTCGCCAAACCATTCGTGTTAGACAACCTTCTCGCAAGAATTCGTCAAGCTTTGCTTTCGCATTTGGATGATCCGGATCACAAGGGAACCAAGCCATGAATTCCGCACGATTGATCATCGCCGATAGCGAGAAGAATGCGAATTTATACTACGCGACACGCTTCCTGGCTCCGGATTCGTTTATCTTCATCCAAGTGGGCAGCCGCCGGTTTCTTCTCATGAGCGACTTAGAGCTGGATCGGGCCAAGGCACAAGCCCAAGTCGATGAGGTGCTTTCTTATACCGTGTTTGCGCAAGATCTCAAGAAGCTCAAGGGGAAAGAGCCGACGATGATGGATGTGGTCGGTGAATTTTTGAAGGCCTATAACGTATCCTCCGTTGAGGTGCCGGCCGATTTCGGGGTCACTTACGCCGATGCGCTGCGCCAGCGTGACTACAAAGTGACCCCTAAGCCTGAGCCGTTTTTTCCTGAGCGGATGTTGAAATCCGAGGAAGAA
>JACPAW010000087.1 GCA_016180605.1 Candidatus Omnitrophota bacterium
GCTTGAAGCAGGAGGTGCCGGAGCAGGAGGTGCTTCGATGGCAGCAGGAGCGGATTTGGCGGCGGCTTTAGATGAGGGGTTGGGAAGGGGTTCTTGTACCCGGCGTAACGCCTCTTCGATAATACTCATCGGTTGACTCCTTATTTTTATGAAACCGCAACGGGAGCAACCAGCTCCTGATAACTGCGCCGCACGATCTCTCCATCGATGCGCTTAACGCGATAGACATAGCAAGCCAAAAGACTTCGGTCGCATATTTGATTGATGAGCCGGGGAACTCCCTTGGAACATCGAAAGACCTCTTCCGCGCCATCTTGAGTCCATTCCAGCGTTCCATCGGAACCGGCGACCCGAAGGCGATGGTCGATGTAAGTGCACACTTCATCCAAGTCCAGCGCCGTAATGTGGAAGCGCACCCCAATGCGCTGCCGAAGCTGCTCCAGTTCCGGACGGCTTAATTTTTCACGCAGTTGCGGTTGCCCGACTAAGACGATCTGAATTAATTTTTGTTTATCGGTCTCAAGGTTAGAGAGCATTCGAATTTGTTCCAGCGTGCGCAGGTTCAAGTTCTGCGCCTCATCCAGGATCAAGACGATATTGTGTCCCAGAGTGGCTTGCTCTAATAGGAACTGGTTAATCTGATTAAAAAGGTTTAACCGGTTGGTCCTCATCGGATTCATTCCGAAATCCTGGACGATGAGTTGGAGCAATTGCAAATCCGAGAGTGCTGGTTGTAAAATGAGCGCGCTTTTGGTGGTGGGGTCTAAATGCCGCAGGAGGGTTTTGCACAGCGTGGTTTTTCCCGTTCCAATTTCACCGGTAATCTCAATGAAACCTTTGCGTTCTCGGATGCCATAGACCATGTGCGACAAGGCTTCCCGGTGCTTACGGGAAAGATAGAGAAAAGCGGGATCCGAAGTGATGGAAAAAGGATTTTCGCGCAGTCCAAGCGCTTCCAAGTACATGGATTCGCACCAACCCCATTGTATGCAACAACTGCTTCAACAGCAAGCATTAGTTGACACTTTTACCGTCCACTGGTATCCTTGATGATAAGGATGGTGGCAATGATGACACAGGAGCGACGTCAGGCTCCACGTGTTGCTGTTTATCTTCCAGTACGGCTTTATCCCTCGCACTGCTCACGCCTGGTTGAGACGCTTACCAAAAACGTATCTGCCGGGGGCCTTCGGTTTATCAGCCCACTGGAATTGCCTGTATCGAGCGACCTTACAGTGGATTTGCTGCTCTCAAACGGGGAAGAGCCTATAGTAGTCAGGGCAAAAGTGATGTGGTTTCAGATGATCCCCTATAGCGAACAATTCGATGTGGGTGTTTCCTTCCATGACACTCCTGAGGAATCACAACGACGTTTGTCTGGATATCTTGAAAGGCAAAAATCAAGCCCTCAAACACCTTCCTTATCCTCATTGTAACTCTATTGATTACATATAGTTAAAACATAGATTTTTCATTCTATATTCCTAAGGTTTGGCCTATCCAAAATATGGTATACTAATGTATGGGAGTCACCTCCGGTGGGTGGGAATCGCCGGACACTCCGCTCTGAACAAGATCTGAGGAGGTGATTCGACGATGAAGCTTGAGAAATTGTTTGACGCGCACCTCTTGACGGGGGTCATCATAGGTGGTCTAGTCGGCCTCTATTTCCCGTTAGAGGCGTACAAAGGCATCCTCGTCATCCTCGCGGTCGTGATGGGTTTGAAAGTCGTCACGGCTAAGTAAGCAGCGAGGGGACTGAAGGTTAAAGAGGCCGTCCCGATAGGATCGGGATGGCCTCATTTTTTCTTGACTCTCCGTCGGTGAATTCGTTACACTATCTGCCTCATGTTCTTCCATCCAAAAGCACCCTCTTTCGTTTTAGGTTTGGCGATCGGTTTAATCGGCGCTTTAGCCTGCCATTGGCTGGCTTTTACTTTGCGGTAAAGAGCTTTCAAGCAGAGGAGTCCCACCTGATTTGCTTCGCAAATCATACCGGTGGGACTAAAAGGAGTAGGGTGATGGGAATTGGGAATCGAGCGGGCACGTGTTCTTCGTGTGGCAAGCGGCTAACCCGCAAGCATTGGTATTACCGGAACAACAAATATTTCTGCAAAAAACGCTGCTGGGTAACAGAGGTCGAAAAAGCTCAAACCGAAGCCGCCAAAAGCGAGCCATCGAAAGCAGCGGCTTCATAGAAGAACCTATGCCTGAAGCCGATTGCGCTTTCTGCCAGATAGTCCAGGGCAGCCTTCCGGCCAAGATTGTGGCACAAACCTCAGAAGCAGTGGCTTTCGAAGACCTCAAGCCGCAAGCACCCACCCACCTGCTTATCATTCCTCGGAGACACGTGCGCAGTCTGGCAGATGCGCAGACAAAGGATGCGCCCTTACTGGGAGATCTCTTGGCATTTGCGGGGCGCTTGGCTTCCGAAGTGGGACTTACCGAAAACGGGTATCGGGTTGTCATGAATTGTGGCTCAGGAGCGGGGCAATCCGTATGGCATCTGCATCTTCATCTTTTAGGGGGGCGTCGTTTCCAATGGCCACCAGGTTGATGAAAAAAGAGCGTCGTCGCGCGGTCCGTGTGACCGAACAAATTCCGGTGGGGCTTAAAGACGGTGATGTGGGGCTTAAAGACGGTGATGGTTTTATTAACGCGCAAACCGAGAATATCAGCGCTTCCGGGGCTTACTGTTTGTTGGATCGCTTTATTGCTCCTATGACTAAGCTGGACCTGCGCTTGGAACTTCCGAATGGAATGCGAAATCGCATTATCCGATGCTCCGGTGTAGTGGTGCGCGTGGAACCGGTGGTTTCCGATGCCAATCATGGCCGCTACCACATCGCCGTTTTCTTCAGCGAACTATCCCCAAAGGACCGTACTGCCATTACCCAGTTTGTCCGCAAGCGATCCAGCCGTTCTTCTCTATGAATGTGGGGGTTCCTTGCTCTTGTAGGATGCATCCTCGGAGGCTGGGGTATTTTCTCCACACTCAGGCTTCTGTATCCTGAACATTGCCCACCGCCGGCTGTCCCTACAGGTTCTCCTTCCTATACACGCCATACGCTCAAGGCTTCCGATGGTACTCCCTTTACGGTTTGGGCTTTTAGTCCTAACTCACCCAAAGGCCGGATTCTTCTCTGCCATGGTTATTATGCCAATTGCTATCAAGTGATGGAGATCGCTCGTAGTCTTTCCCGGTGCGGGTTCGAAGCGCTCTTATTCGAGATGCGAGGCCATGGGGAAAGGAAGGGGCCTTGCACCTTGGGCATCCAAGAAACAAAGGATGCTTTGCGGGTTCTCTCGTGGGCTCATCAGCGCGGCACGCAGCCTTTGCCTGTGGGTGTGATGGGTCTTTCCATGGGGGCCTCGATTGTCTGCCAAGTGGCATTCCATGATTCTGCGGTAAAAGCCGTCGTGGCAGACTCTGCCTACTCTCGATTTCTTCCTGTGTTGAAGCGTTCGATTTGGCTGCAGTATCATCTTCCGGAATTTCCATGGGCTTTTGTGACGTGGGTTTTCGTTCAGTTGGCGCTGGGTATGCGCCTATCCAGAAATGACCCGGCTATTCTGGCCCCCCGGTTAAAGCAACCGCTATTGGCAATTCAAGGAGGGCAGGATAGGCGAGTCACTCCTATGCTGGGAAAGGAGTATTACGAGAAATGGGCAGGTCCAAAGGAATATTGGTTTGATCCGGATGTTTCCCATGTCGGGATGTTCACGCGGCATCCACAAGAATACAGCCGGCGTCTCTGCTTGTTTTTTGCCGAAAACCTTTCATGAAACAGTTGCCCATCATTGCGCTTTTGACAGATTTTGGGACAGTGGACTGGTATGTCGCCTCGCTTCGAGGCGTTCTTGTTTCTCGTGCTCCAAAGGCGCGGATCATTGACATTACCCACGAAATTCCTCCTTATGATGTGATTGCGGCTGCGTTGACACTCAGCGCTTGCGTGGAATTCTTTCCGCGTAAGACGGTTTTCCTGGTGGTTGTGGATCCGGCAGTGGGTACGCGGCGATCCCTTCTGGCTATGGAAGTTAATGGCCGTTTCTTTGTAGGGCCGGATAACGGTTTGCTCAGCCCTGTGGCATCGTCAGCCAAGCGTTATGCTGCCGTTCATTTGACCAAACCGAGTTTCTGGCTTAAGCCGGTCAGTCGGACCTTTCATGGACGCGATATTCTCGCTCCGGTTGCTGCCTATTTGGCCAAAGGTGGCGCCTTAAGCCGTCTGGGAACAGTGGCGCGACATCTTCACCCCTCTCCTATTCCGCCATGCCACAGCTATCCTAAACGCCAGGAGGGAAGCATCGTCCATATCGATCGATTCGGAAATCTTCTGACCAACATTCCAGCTACAAAAAAACCCGTTGCGGTCTTGTTCCGTCAACGCCGCCTGCCTGTGGTATCATCATATGCTACGGCACCGAAAGGCAAATTAGTGGCATTGGTCGGATCCTTGGGAATGTGGGAGCTAGCAGTGAGGGAAGAATCGGCAGCCGCTTCATTTCGTATCAAGCCAGGAGAAGCGGTTATTCTTCGGTCATGACTCCTTTTCTCATCATTGCTCACCGGGGTGCTTCTGCCGTTGCCCCGGAGAGCACAGCGGCAGCGATTCTGGCTGCAGCGCGGTGCGGTGCGCACATGGTGGAGCTCGACGTCGAGATGACGAAGGAGGGACGATTGATCATCTTCCACGATGAGCGGCTGGAGCGCACCACCGATGGAAAAGGACAGGTTCGTCACACATCCTTGATGGCGCTTAAGCGCCTGGATGCGGGCTCTTGGTTTCATCCACGCTTTCGCCAGGAAAAAGTCTTGCTCGTGGCGGAAGCGCTTAGCCTTCTACCCTCTTGGATGGGAGTCAATCTGGAATTAAAACGCACCCGTCAAAAGGCGGCCCTGCTGCAGCGGTTGGAAAAACTCATTACCCGCATTCATTTTCAACAGCGCCTGTTGTTTTCTTCATTCGATCCTGGTCTGCTCAAACCCATCTGCAAGCCGGCAATCCCCACTGCATTATTGTGCCGCCAAGAGGCGGAGCGTTCCCTTCGGCATGCTATCCGGATTGGATGTGCGGCTTGGCATCCTCATTGGGAGATGGCGACACGGCATCGCATTGCGACAGCGCATGCCGCAGGCTTACGGGTCCATGTATGGACGGTGGATAAGCCCGTACTGGCCCATCGGTTTCGACAGTGGGGCGTGGATGGAGTATTTACCAACAACCCTGCTTTATTGAATCGCAGCCTCCCGCAGGTGTGGGGATGACAACGGGCGACGCTCGTTCTCAAGACAAGGTCGTGATCTTAAAACGCCTTTTGGTTTTTTCCGTCTGCACCGAAGAACAGCTTCAGTTCATTGCAGAACGCACCCGTTTGGTCGAATATAAAAAAGGGGAGATTATTTATCGAGAAGGCGACCCGGCCGATGCGTTTTACATCGTCAGCTTTGGAAGATTGCGCGTTTTTTCCAAGGCTGAGGCAGACACCAAAGAGCGCACGCTTTCCATCTTGCACAACGGGGACTGCTTTGGAGAAATCTCCCTTCTGACAGGGGAATCGCACTCCGCTTCCGTCCATGCGTTGAACGATACCCTGATCCTGCGTCTTGAAAAGAAAGATTTTGAAGACGTCATCAATCGCATTCCCTCGCTTGTCCTGCACTTAAGCCGTTCGCTCTCGAAAAGGCTCCGGGTGCGTGAGCTGGGAAGCGAATTCTCGGACACCACGATCATTGGAATTACCAGTGCTATCGCAGGCATTGGCAGAACTTCCTTTTCGATTTCGCTGGCGACCCATCTGGTGCGAGAAACCGCAAAGGCCGTAGCCGTTGTGGATTTTGCGGGGACTTCCAGCCTCTATCAGGTTCCGGGACAAGTACTGCCGCAAGCCAGCGATTTTTCCGAGAAATCTGCTGACGAAATTGCCGACAGTGCCATAGCACAGCATCCATTGGGCTTCCAGGTCTTATCCGCTGCCGGACTCATTCCTGCGGAATTCGGAGAACGCATGGTTGCACCCTTGTTGAGCGTTCTGGCCAATCGCTTTCATTACATCATTCTGGACCTTCCCATTGGCATTGAGTTGGCTATTCTCAAAGCGCTCGTGCAATCGGATCTTATTTTCCTGCTGACAGATGCTGAGGCATCGCATGTGATTCAAACGACCGCTTTGGTACATCAATTGGCGGCGGTCATGGGATCGGTAGAACAAAGGATCAGGCTTGTCATGAATCAACCGCAGCCAACGGAAGCGATCATCGACACGGTTGAGCTTTCCAAGCAAGTGGGTCTTTCCGTCGTTTGCAGCCTGCCCTATATCCACTTTCCTTTAGAGCAATGGGATATCGTGACCCTCAGGCAAGTCCTGGATAACCCGTTTTCATCTTATACGGTTGCGGTGCGCCACATCGCTCGCGAATTGGGCGGATTGCTGGTGGGTTTAGCACTTGGCTCCGGGGCGGCTTTAGGGCTGGCACACATTGGCGTCTTGAAGGTGATTGAGCGAGAGGGTATTCCCATCGACATTATCGCAGGTTCCAGCATCGGAGCACTCGTGGGAGGGCTATGGGCCTCAGGCCGATCCGCTCAGGAATTGGAAGAGATGGCCCTGCGCATGCGCAACCCGTGGGATATCCGAAAACTATTCGTATTGGATGTGGGGACACCGGTGTTCAGTTCCGTCGTGGGTGTTATCTTAGGCATCCTTGTCGGTTGGCTAGCCGGTTTTTGGGCAGGGTTCTTATTCGGTTTCATCATAGCCGTTACCTTCGGGCTTATTCTCGGGCCCTTAGTGGGAGGGCCGATTCGCGGTTCTAAGCTGATGGCCCAATTGGAACAAGATTTTGGGGGGAAGACGTTCCAAGATACCCGTATTCCTTTGAAAGTGGTTGCGGCAAATCCCGTGCTTCGGGAGGAAGTGGTTTTTGATTCCGGTTCGATCGCGGATGCGGTCCGGGCTTCCGTTTCGATTCCGGGGATTTTTAAACCCGTGATCCGACAGGGAAAGATTTGTCTGGATGGCGGGGTGGTCAGTCCCATTCCTATCGGGGTGCTCAAGCGCTACGGTGCCCACCACGTCATTGCCGTCAATGTTTTTCCAAGTGCTGCCGAATTAAGCCAACACCAGCAGCAACAGTTGCAGCGCCGCCTCGAACGCGATGCGCAATTAGCTCAACGGAGCTTGTGGGTTAGGCTCTTATGGCGCGTGCGCCAGGAAATACGCCGCTCCCTTTCTCCTTTGGTCTTCGATGTCATCATGCGCTCCATGCAGTCCATGGAGCATCTGATTGCGGAGGTCGCTTGTCGTGAAGCGGATTTAACGCTTCGTCCGACGGTTGCCGGTTCGCATTGGCTTGAGTTTTTCCATCCTGAGAAATTTATCCGCAGAGGAGAAGAGGTGGCCTTGCAAGCGTTGCCGGAACTCAAGCGCATCGCTGGGGCGCGTCGCGTTGACAATAACCCGCAATAGCGAGTACGATACAACGAGCTACGAGGAAAAAATGGCAGAAGAGATCGTGATTGTGGAGGCTCTTCGCACTCCGCAGGGTGTTTTCGGGGGTGCGCTGAAGCAATTGACCGCGCAGAAACTAGGGGAGATCGTAGTCCGCGCTCTGCTGGAACGGACTCGGATGGATCCCTCTCAGGTCGAGGAAGTCATCATGGGCTGCGTGGCGCAAGGTTCGGATGCACCGAATATCGCCCGCGTCATTGCTCTCAACGTCGGTCTTCCCATTCAGGTTACCGCTTATACCGTCCAGCGCAATTGTGGTTCCAGCTTGCAATCGATCGTAAATGGCTGTCAGAACATCCTCTGCGGCGATCGGGATGCGCAAATTATAGGAGGCACGGAATGCATGAGTGCCGCTCCCTACGTCAGCCGCGATCTGCGCTGGGGAAAGCGTCTGCGTCATTCAGAGATGGTGGACACGGTCTGGGAAGGGCTGACGGATCCGGTTTGTGGGCAGATCATGGGCCAAACGGCTGAGAATCTTGTTTCCGAATTTAAGATCAGCCGCTCCGACCAAGATCAGTTTGCACTGTTGTCTCACCAGAGGGCTTTCCGAGCCAATAGAGAAGGGCGCTTCAAGGATGAGTTGGTCCCGGTTCTTGTGCCCAAGCGGGCAATGGGACGCGATTTGCCGCCGGAACCCTTCACTCAGGATGAAGGGATCAACCCTGGCTTAAGCGAGCCGCTCTTAGCCCAGTACCCGTCTATTTTCAAAGAAAACGGGACGGTGACTTCGGGTAATAGTTGCTTCAATGCCGATGGAGCCGCAGCCCTGCTGATGATGTCATCTAGAAAGGCTAAAGCCATTGGTCTTAAGCCGATCGCTCGGGTGCGATCCTGGGCATTTGCAGGGCTTGAGCCAGAACGCATGGGGTTGGGGCCGGTTTTAGCGATTCCATTAGCTCTCAAAAAAGCGGGCTTAACTCTTAAAGATATTCAACTCATCGAACTCAACGAAGCCTTTGCCGCAACCTATCTTTCTTGCGA
>JACPAW010000088.1 GCA_016180605.1 Candidatus Omnitrophota bacterium
CCTCGAGTACTACTACCCGGACCGGTGACCCGGTCCTGACGCGACGCCGGCCCTCTCTCCCGTCCGGGGGAGGGGGCCGGCGGCTTCGGCGGACCGGCTCGATCGCCCGCGGGACCGCCGCGTCGCGGGAATCGAGCGCGGCCGCCGCGCGGCCGCTCTTGCGGTCGAGCCACGCGCTGATGCATGATCC
This sequence comes from Candidatus Omnitrophota bacterium, assembly GCA_016180605.1. Classification (GTDB taxonomy): domain Bacteria; phylum Omnitrophota; class Gorgyraeia; order Aquiviventales; family Aquiviventaceae; genus JACPAW01. The sequence continues at coordinate 191 of JACPAW010000088.1, forward strand.
CCGCCCATGCCCCCGCAACGGCCACGGGTTATCGCTCGAAGCGGCGGCAATAGCGCTCCACCAGCTCGAGCAAGTCGGCGTAGCGGACGGGCTTGACCAGATACTCCGCGCCCAGACGGCGCGCCTGCTCCATGTCCTGCTTGACTTCATTCGTGGTCCTGAGCTGGTCTGGCGTCTCCCGGAATGGGAATGCGGCTTCAAACTGGCTTTGCCACTCGTGGTCTTTTGGGAAACCAAAGCCCCTTACGGCTAAGCGTTTTGCCTGAAGTTCCAGCAGGCTGTTCGCATAGGACCAGGCTCCGGCAAATGCTTTTGCTTTAGCACGCGCCCAAGCAGTTCCGCCAAGAGTGTGCAAAGCAGGTTTGCCGGACCCGAATCCCATATATTTCTGAACCAGGTGAAGTTGGGTCAGAGGAACATAGAGCCGATCATTTCCGGCGTATTCCAAGACCATGTTTTCTTGGGCATCTTCCCCTTCCTTTCCAGGCAAAGTCACGCGCCCTAGAAAACGGCCGATTCCATGCTCCAGATGGACGATAGCATCTCCTTTCTTTAAGTCAATGGAAGCCTCAAAGGGGATTTCCGCGGCAACTTTCGCGTGGACGCGCCGCGGCAGGACAACCACCATCGTGTGGCGGTCGAGCGTTTCGAAGGTTTTGGGATTGAAGCTTCGGATGGAGATAACGCGTGCGGCGTCAAACTCAACTCTTAGGGGAGATTCGAAGGTCCCTGGAAAAAGATCGAGGTTTCCTCCATGCACGGCGACATCACCAGGGCTTAAGACCTCATCGACGCGGCGGTATTCAAAACGAAGAAGCTCAGAGAGGAGTCGTTCGAGGCTTTGGTGCTGACCCACATAGAGCCGGCAATATTCAAACATGGGCTACCACGCCACCACACTACATCTTCCGGGGAGCGCTGATACCCAGCAGGCTTAAGCCGTTGGCAATTACTCCTTGTGTGGCTCGAATCAGCACCAAGCGGGCCGCGGAACGCTGCGGATCATCTAAGATGACGCGGTGCTTGGTATAGAAAACATGAAAGCTTTCTGAAAGTTTTCTAAGAAAAACGGTCAAGCCATGCGGCTCAAAGGCATCCGCGCAAAGCCGCAAGGTGATCGGATACTGGAATAGCCACCGCAGCAGCATTCGCTCTTCCGGCTCGCAAAGCAAGTTCAGATTCGGCCGCAGCCGCTGCCTTAAAGGAAGGCGCGATTTGGACAGGATGCTGCAAATGCGCGCATGGGCGTATTGGACGTAATAGACCGGGTTTTCTTGGGATTGAGACTTCGCCAGATCCAGGTCGAAATCCAGCGGGCTATCCAGGGTGCGCATCAAATAAAAAAAGCGCGTGGCATCCACCCCTACCTCATCCAGCACTTCTCTGAAGGTGACGAATTCTCCTTGCCGCTTCGACATGGGAACCGGTTTTCCATGCCGGGTGAGGGTGACAAGCTGGGTAATCCGCACCAGAAGTCGATCTGCCGGCAGATTCAATGCTTTCATCGCCGCTTTAACCCGGGCGATATAGCCATGATGATCCGGTCCCCAAAGATTAAGGAGTTTCTGGTAGCCCTTTTGGAATTTCCAGAGGTGATAGGCAATATCCGGAGCCAAATAGGTCAGTTCTCCATCGCGCTTTCGAATGACCCGGTCTTTGTCATCTCCGTACCGGGTGGAAGCAAACCAAGTGGCTCCTTCTGCCTCATAAAGAGCTCCCTTCTGCTGCAATTGCTGCAATGCCTGTTCGATCCGTCCGGATGTCCTTAACCACCGCTGGCTGGTCCAGCGGTCAAACTGCAGTCCAAATTTTTTCAGAACGCTCTTTATTTCTAAAAGCTGATCCTGCATTCCCAGCTCCATGAAGCGCCGCAGCGGAGCTGCCTTCAGGGAACTGCCAAAGCGCCTTACGCATTTCTTGGCATGGTCAATCACGTAAAGCCCATGATAACCTTCCTCCGGAAATGGCTCGCTGATACCCAGCTCATTGAGATAGCGGGCCTTGAGCGAGCGGCCCAGCATCTCGATTTGCCGTCCTTCATCATTCAGGTAGTATTCCTTGGTAACCCGCAAACCCTGAGAGCGCAGAAGGCGCGCTAAGACATCTCCCACTGCCGCCTGCCGGCCATGTGCCACGCTCAGCGGACCGGTCGGGTTGGCACTCACGAACTCCAAGTTGATGGCAGCAGAGGATCGATTCTGGCGCTTTCCATAGCCGGATTTTCTGCGAAGCACCTCGCGGACCACATCCACCAGTACGGTGTGGGAGAGGTAAACGTTCAAAAATCCTGACTGCGCGCAAGCCCGGTCCACCCAAGAAGCAATCCCGGCTGCTTCGCAGTAGGTGAGAAATTTGTCCGCAAGCTTCTGGGCAATGACTTGGGGTGGTGTTTTTAAGCTGGCAGCGATACGGAAAGAAACCGGGCTTGAAAGATCACCGAAGGAAGGGTCCTTCGGAACCTCCCAACCCCAAAAGAATTCTTCCGTTGAGGAGAGGCCCTCGAGGTGCTGAACCGCCAAGCACAGTGCTTCACTGAGCCGTTTTTCGATCACCGCTGTTTGCATGAGTCCGGTATGAGGTGGGAGCTTGGGGTGGGACCCCTTGAGCTACTTTTGTAAAGCGGGGGGAGGGGTTCCCTTTAGCTGAGATAATTCCTCTTCCGAAAGCGCATTCAGATTTTGCGGGATATTGACGCGCCATGCATCCCGCCACAGGTCTTCCAATCGATAGAGCACTCTGGAGCGTTCGTCGAAGAGATGAATCACCACATCCCCACAGTCCAGCAGCAGCCACTGGACCTGTTCCGTCCATGGGGCACTTGCCGCGTTCCAGGAACCCGTCCCTTCCGCATGCCGAATCGGGCAATTCCAACGGCTTAAGGCGAGTCCAATGTGTTCTTTCAGCGCATCCAACTGCCGTGTGCTCTCGGCGGTACAAATGAGGAAATAATCGGTAACGTTTGAAAGAGAACGCACATCCAGTATTAAAAGATCCCTGGCGTGCTTTTCCTGCGCCGCTTTTGCAGCAATCAAAGCGGTTGCCTGGCTGTCAATGGCGCGCCGCTGGTCTTCTGTTTCTTTGGCTATTTTCAAGAGCTCATGATCCGATAAAGCCCCGTTCCACACGTGGGGCAACGCCCCTTCATGGCCTGACGGCCGTTTTTCATCTTGACCTGTTGTGCATCCTTCATTTCAGTCTTCTTCTTGCACTTAACACAATATGCCTCCATCAGCCCTCCTTAGGTTGAGGCAAACACATAAAATAAGCCGCTAAAGCGCAAGACAGCCTAGCATGCACTCTGCGCGGCTGTCAAGCGGCTGGGCGATCCCCTTTTTCCGGAGGAATGCCCTTAGGCGACCGAGTCCGCTTTGGAGCTTCCTCATGGATCTCTCCTACGATTTCCTCCAGCAAATCCTCAATTGTCACCAAGCCGCAAGTCTGTCCCGCATCATCCTGAACAATGGCGATCTGTTGTTTATCACGCTGGAATTCTCCCAACAGCTCCGCGATACGCTTGTTTTTCTGAACCACGGCGACCGGCCGGATCAAATCCGAAAGGATGAATAAAGACCCATGGCGAACCATAGCTAAAAGATCCCGGGCGTAGATGACCCCGACAACCTTATCCAGAGAACCTTCGTAAGCAACAATTCTGGAGTGGCCTTGCTCGATCAAAACATCCAGAGCGACCTCCGTCTGTACGTTAAGGTCTACGGCGGCGATTTGCTTGCGCTCCACCATCACGTTGGACACAATCGAATCGCTGAACTCAAAGATCCGGTGCAGCATCCTCAGCTCATGCTCGGCCAGAACACCGGCTTCCCGACCCATCTGGATCATGACCTTTATTTCTTCCTCCGTAACCAAGGGCAAGCGGCGCTTAATCGGTACTCTAAAAAACCGCAACAACCATCGCCCAGCCCAAGTAAAGAAAGAAGCGAACGGATAAAGCAATAGGATAAGAACCTTCAGGGGTCTTACCATGATAAAAGCAACCATTTCCGGATGGGTGGCAGCGAACATTTTCGGAGTAATCTCACCCACCAGAAGCAGAATAGCGGTCACCGCTGCCGTAGCCAATGCCAAACCTTCCTGCATGCCAAAATGACTTACCAAAATCCAGGAAGCGATGGCGGAAAAGGCCACATTGACTAGGTTATTGGTCACCAGCAGCGTTCCAATCACACGATCCAGTTGGGTCAGCAACCCAAAAGTCAGTTGCGCGGTCCGGTTGCCTTCCTCAACCAAATGCCTTAAGCGCACTTTATTGATGGAGAGCATGGCTGCTTCGCTGGCAGAGGAGCAAGCGGAGATCAGCAGCAACAAAAGAAGCAGCAAGAAAATCGGAAGCGTTATAACCATCGAAACCGTCGGAAGAGGAAGAACATGATCGGGATTGCCCCCAGCAAGCCTAGGCTCATGGTGTGATAAATCCAGTGGGGGCCCAATTCCGGGTGTTCTGAGAAATTCATGCCGTAAATCCCGGTGATAATAATCAGAGGCAAGGTCAGCGTGGCGATTGCCGTCATGGTCTTCATGTTTTCATTAAGCCGGTTGGAAACAAGCGTGGCATGGGCCTCCAGCGACATCGTGGTGACCTCGCGGCAAGCATCCACGAGGTCTCCCATTCTTAACAAGTGATCATAGATGTCGCGGAAATAGATGGCATTCGTCGGCTTGATAAAAGGCAGATCGCCGCGGTTTAGCCGGCTTAAGAGCTCCCGGTGGGGGGAAAGCGTTCGGCGCAAAAGCATCAGATCTTGGTAGACACCCAGAAGCTCCCGGACGGTTTGTTCCGTGGAGTTGTGCAACAACTTGGTTTCTAGTTCATCCACCTGAGCCTCGACCTCATCCAATATCGGAAAATAGCTATCGATTAAAGAGTCCGTCAACGAATAAAAAAGAAAGTCCGCTCCGCGCCTGAAAATCGGGGATTTTTTCTCGACTCGGGAACAATCCTCATCGACGCTTCGGATCGTTTCGCTTCTGACCGTAATGAGAAAATTACGTCCAAGACAGATATCCAATTCGACTGGCTTAAGGTTGCCATCTACGCGCTGAATCCCCTGCAAAACCACGAAGACATAACGCTCGAAATCTTCAATCTTTGGGCGGACATTGGGCATGATGCAGTCTTCAACGGTAAGCGGGTGTAAATCGAAGACTTCGAGCAATAACTCGATCTCATCATCTTCAGGACCTTCGATGTCGACCCAGAGAACGGCTTGCTCATCCAAGAGAATCTCACGAAAGCGCTGCGGTGCCACCTGGCATTCAATCGTTCCATCAGACGCGGATAGATAGGCTCGAATCATGGATCACCCCCCATAGCGTAACAGTGCTCGTTCCACCGCCTCGGGAACCCAGTAGCGGATGGAGCGGTTTTTCGCAAGTCTGTCTCGAATATCCGATGAAGCGATTTCCAATTGCGGCATAGGCAGCAGCCGCACTCCTGGCTGCCTTGGAGAGGGGTTGTCCCCCGGTCTCTGAGCCACGACGATGGTGCACAAACGTCTCAACTTATCCCATCCTCTCCAGCGGACTGCCAAAAGATCAGAGCCTATCAATAGAAAAAACCGGCCCGTTGGAAACTGCTTGCGCAACTGTAAAACTGTATCGATTGTATAAGAAGTCCCCGGCCGTTTTAGCTCCATGTCCGAAACGGCAAAGGAGGGATTCTTGCGAATGGCCA
>JACPAW010000089.1 GCA_016180605.1 Candidatus Omnitrophota bacterium
GTTTCGGCGTTCACCCGCGTCGACGCGCCCGACCCCTACTACTACGATGGGTACCTCTCCTGGAACGACGACGTCCTCACGATCGATTGGGACCCCAACGTTCCAAGCCACCCCTCTATAACCCAACTGCAGGCGTCGTTGGAATACAACAGCTTCGAGAAGAATGACAGGAAGAAGAGCAATGAGCATGGCGGGATATGTCAGAAAAATCATAGGTACGCCAGCGTTGGCGTAGGCGTCAGAAGGCATCCCAAGCAGACAGAGCAGAAACAGCGTTAAACGTAAGCTAGACGTCGATTGGATATCCTTCACTTGTCTGGCAGGTCGCTTCATGTGCCCTCTGCCTGGAAAAGGTATTGTGTCACCGGAACTCGGAACTCCCCGCCCCGCAGAGCGGGGCGGCATACCCATGTAGTCACAAGATCACCGGGTCACTGCTGTCAAGAGGCAACGCCCCTCAATGCAGCGGGGGACTTGCTCGGGGCAGTGCATGTCGCACACCGGGCCGAGCCGGCTGTCACAGGCGACGTGGAACGCATCTTGATAGTGGACTTCCCATCGCCGGTGGATCGCCGTGCCGCAGGTGCATCCCCCGCAGTGGGTGGGGAGGAACACGCAATCGCTGTCGTCACGGCAGAAGCGGTCGTTGTCTGGCACCACGAGGTGTTCTCGCGTGTCGGTGGTGTGCGCGCGAAACTGGAGCCGCGGCCGAGAGGGTTGGCGCTCAAGCGAACGGAGAAACCCCGCAAGCGTGTCGAGCGAGCAGACGTCCAGCGCCTCCTCAGTGAAGAACAAATCCAGCCAGCCGACCTCAATGCTGCTCCACCCCGCCATGTGTTCCGCGTCCGATCGCGCGAGGAACACGATCCGCCGCTCGTCCGGCTGATACCTCGGCCCCATCCAGGCGCTGGCCGCAAAACGGATGGCCGCGTCCTGCGCCACTCGGCCTTTGACCACCTTCGCAACCTTCGCGTCCACCTGCATCGGCCCGTCCACCGGCATAGCGCTGGTGTCGACCGATCGGATTACCACCAGCACGATGGCATCGGCTTGCTCAACGAGCTGATCGAACGTACTCGCAGCCGAGGCAGCCGCAGTCACCCACCCCACCATCCCCAGCAGGAGCGCTGCTCTCCCCGCCTTCCTCATTCACTTGTTCCACTCCCTTCCCTTTCAAGTTCCTTCCCTTCGGTGGGTTTCAACACCCACACACCTCATGTGGTTACGTCTCGGCCAGCACCAGCCGAAAGCCCTCGGCCAACGCCTGAAACACTTGGCTGGTGTCGTGGACAGCGACCGGCTGGGGTACCTCAGAAAGTCCAGGTATTCCACCACTACGGTCAGCCGTATGTAACTAAATGAAGCGGAAACAATTTACTTTGCCATTCTTATAGCTGACGAGCTGACTGCTGACGAGCTGATTCCCCCCGCTCCTCGTCTCCCCGGCCTGCCTCTAACAAGAGCCGGGGCGGGCTCGCCCCCTGCCCCTTCCTGAATGCGATGCAGCCACTCCCAGACACGGGCGAGGCCCAGGCCTGAGAGCAGGAGCAAAATGGGTTCAATCGCCCAGCGGTGGCGGCCCTCGACGTAGTGCAGGCTTTGGCCGAGTGCCAGCATCATCAAGCACGCGATGATGAATAGGACAATGTGCCGCTGCTCCATACTTGCTCGTTGGATGCTCCATCCAACCCCAAACAACGCCAAGACAACGGTGAAAAGATAGAAAGCCTCATAGCCAAATTTCCACAGACGCGGATACAATGTCCCGGTTTGCGGGGCGAACCACCAGAATTGCGCAAATTTCTGCGCGGTCAATCGCACAAACTGCCAGGGATGGGTTTGAATGAAAGAAAGGGCTTCTTTACGAAACCATGCCACCTGTGATAGTTCATCGGGCAGGCGTTCTAGCTCAGCGTAACGCTCCGGCGGCAAAGCACGCAAGACGGTATGCCCGCCATCAATGTAAGAATGACCCGTGGCGTAAGGATTGTTGCCGCGCCAGAAAACTTCCCAGTTCGTCGTGCGGATAAAAATGGGTTGTCCGTGGATTAAGTAACCGCGGATGAGCCAGGGACTGATCACAGCTAAAGCGCAAGCGGCCACCACCAACAAGCGACGCCACTCCTGCAGGCGCTTCCCTTGCGGTTTTGTCATGAGCCACCAGATGCAAGCCACAGGAAAGAAAACTGCAACCGTTGGCCGCTGCAAGAGACTTAGGCCAAATACTATTCCCGCCCATGCCGCCTGCCTGAGGGTGCGTTTCTGATAGAGGCGGATAAATGCCCAGATCGCCAGCACGAACCATAGCGCATCAAAGGTAAGCGCATGCGCCTTAAGGCTGGAGTAGACGATTAGGCCCGGATGAGCTGCAACCAACCAACCAGCCGCAAGCCCTGCTTTTGAGCCAAAGAGCGATTCTCCGATGTGCGCCACCATGACTGCAGTTGCGGCACTTACGATCATCTGAACGAATAAAAGCGCGGGGACGCTAATATTCGTCAAAGCATAGATGGCAGCACATAAAAAAGGATATAAAGGAGCATCGAAAGACCGGTACAAGACTCCCCCGTGGGATGCGTAAACAAAACCCTTGCCTTCCAAAAGAGTCTTGGCGATAGAGTGGTACTCGAAAACCTGAGGGTGTGCCAAGCCCCCTGCAAAGAGTGCTGCCGCAAGCCGCAGCCCCAATGCCGAAATCCCCAGGAACCACCAAGCTCTCAGGGTGGCATATTTGGAACGCCTCCGTGGTGCCAGCCTCTCTGGAGGCGTTCCTAATAATAACGCCTCGCTCATTGCTTGCTCGTTGCCGTGGACTGTAGACTATGGACTGCGGACAATGCTGGGCTCTCTTCACTCTCTATGGATTCCCATCCGATCTTTTCGCTTGCCACATACAAGGGCCGCTGCTTGACTTCGTCGTAGACGCGACCGATGTACTCTCCTAGCAGCCCAACCGTCATGAGCTGGACTCCACCGAGAAACAACACGATGATGGTGATCGAAGCAAAGCCGGGAATGGAGTGCGTGGTGCCAAGCCGGACGTAGAGCATCACGAGGATGCCGAAGAAACTGACGAGTGCGGATAAAAATCCAAGGTATGAAGCCAGACGCAGCGGGGCAATAGAGAAGGAGATGATTCCATCCAAAGAAAACCGAAACATCCTGCCGAGTGTAAACTTCGTTCGGCCTTCTGTGCGCAGCGCTCTTTGATAAGGGACCCCGATTTGTTTAAAACCAAACCAACTGCGCAGCCCTCTTAAAAAGCGGTTGCGCTCAGGAAGCCGATTCAAGGCATCCACAACTGTCTTTCGCATCATGCAGAAATCCCCGGCATCTTTGGGGATAGGAATCTCCGCGACCCATCGCAACAAGCGATAAAAAAGAAAGGAGGTCGAGCGCTTCAGCCACCCTTCATCCTTGCGGATGGAGCGCACTCCATAAGCGATATCATAACCTTGCTGCAACTGGCCTAGCATCGCAGGCAACACCTCAGGCGGATCCTGCAAGTCGCCATCCATCACCGCGACGTATTCTCCCCTGGAGCGCTCAAGACCTGCGGAGATGGCTACTTGGTGGCCGAAGTTGCGCGCCAGGCGAATGATTTTTACGGATCGATCCTTAGCACGTAAAGCCAGTAAACTCTCGAAGGTGGCATCCTGGCTTCCATCATCCACAAAAATGACTTCGTAGGGCTGTGGCAGGCATCGCAGAACAGCGTGGAGCCGAGCAAAGAAAGGCGCGAGTACCTGCTGTTCATTATAGACTGGTACGACGATCGACACGACCATTCCAGAAACCATCAATCTCTCCCAAAACGAATCCAACCTTTGTACCAGTAGTAAACCATGCTCCCGTACTCTTGCAGAATTCCACGGATCTGTTCCCAACGAATGGATGAATCGCGCACATAAAACTGGCTGTGTTCCGGCGGAGTCGGTATCACTTCAATCTCCGGAGCTTGGGTATGCCATGTTAAAAGAGCACGCCGCATATGGTAAGGAGAGCTGACCAACAGTGCGGAGTGCCATCCGTTTCGACGAAGAATTTCAGCCGTACGGGTGACATTTTGAAAAGTATTCGCGGCCTTCGTTTCCAGAAGAATTTTAGATGCAGGCACACCAAGGGAAAGAGCCAACGAACCCATCATTTCCGCTTCACGGAACACAAACGTATAGCCCGAAGAAAAAATCAGCCGATCGGCCATGCCTTGATGAAAAAGATCCACCGCATGTTTGACGCGCTCCTGATAGCCTCCGCCTGCCTGGCCGGATTCCCCTACCCCACCTGCAAAAACAACAATGGCATCGCTGCGCTGCGGTTTCTCGCGAAGCTGCAACGGTTCCGCTACCCACCAGATAAACGGGCTTCGGAAAAGCAAAACATAGGCTGCTACCAATAAGATAACGGTACGGGCTACCTGGTGGCGAGCCACGCGGTACAACCGGCGAAGAGCAAACTTCCATTGCTCAGACTCAGAAGCCCTACTTTGGGAAACAGCTTCAATCAGATCAGACATTCGCTCAATACGGGCTTCCCAACTATTCCTTTTGGAAACCGCAATCCGGGAAGAAACCGCTGTTGAGGAATTGTGCGACATGGCCTCCTGGATCAATTGGGAAAAATGCTCGGCATCCCCGGCAATGGAAACAATCTGCCCATGCTCCTGGTTGAACCGTTGTATTTCCGGAAGATCCGTAGCCACCGTGGGAATTCCCATCGCCAAATATTCGTTCAGTTTGGTCGGATATACGTGTGCGGTGTATTCGCTTAAGCGATACGGCACAATCCCGACATCAAAATTCTTGATGTAGCGCGGAAGCTCCTCATGGGACTTTGCCCCCAGAAGATGCACGTTCTCAATCGACTGCAACTGCGATACGTCTGTTTGGGCAGGACCGACCAGCACAAAACTGGCACTGGGAAATCTCTGTGCGGCTTGTGCCAGAAGGTCCTGGTCGACCCATTGGTGCAAACCACCCACATAACCGATTAGAGGCCGCGATAAGTTCTGCATGTCTTGGGGTAAATCATCACTTCGATTCCTTGCTTCTTCAAACTGACGGAAGCGCACCCCGAACGGAAATAAATGGACTGGGTCGGTGTAGCGCTGCGCATGCTGTCTGAGTTTCTCTGAAGTCACGAAAACCAAATCGGCTTTTTGAAATAATTTGGCTTCGCTCGTTCGAATGCGGCGAGCCTGCGGAGAGCTGGAAGCAAAATCATCGATGCAGTAATAAACCGTCAGTTCCGGTTCCAGCTCATGGATGAGGTCCAGCACTAAAGGAGTCGGCAAGAAGGTCCACAAAATCGGGCGGCGAAAACCGCAAGCGCGCATCCAGCGCTGCAGGGCGCGTATCAAAAGCTTCCGATTAAACCAACGAGCCAGCCGCGAATAAGGAAACGGCAGTATGATCGGGGAGTAGATAAAGAGGTTCTCCCGTTCTTTTCGAAAACCTTTAACGCTGCGGGACCAGTTCAGCAATCGCTTTCGCAAACGCGGAAGGTCCTTCAAAGCTGGGGTGCGGACTCCGGTGTTCTCAATAAACAGAACACGATTCCCGGCTTCGGCTAGGCTGGCCATAATTTCCTGGTGGCCCTGCCAGATGAAGTCCCAGTCAATCGAGGAGATACAGAGAATGTCGCGGTTAGTCAGCATTGTTCAGCACACAGCAATCCCCGGCCCGCCTCTGGCTACTGCCGGGGCGGGCAGCACACAGCAAACAGAAGAGGTAAACCAAAGGGGCGGCAGTAAGCTCGTCAGCAATAAGAGTGGCAAAGTGAACGAAGGGAAACGAAGGGGTGGCAAAGTAGCATAAATTCAACGAACCCGGAAAAC
>JACPAW010000147.1 GCA_016180605.1 Candidatus Omnitrophota bacterium
CGGGGGACTTCTTTGCGCGGCATACGAACGAACTATGTCGCCATCCGCGACCAACTGGAAGACGAATTGAAATTACCCGTGCTGATGGGAAGCGACTCGACCCTTGCCGGTTATGGGGAATACCGTTTGGGAATTGAGCGCCCGGTCGATAATCTGATCTATCTCTATTCCGATGTCGGTGCGAGTCTGATCTTAAACAGCCAAATTTACTGGGGCTCAGGCGGCAGTGCCGGTGAGCTGGGTGTTTTCGCCCCTTCGGATGAGGATTATCTGGCTTGGATTAAAAGCCCCTCTTTTGTTTTGTCGAATGTCTGGGATCTGGGGCTTTCCGACCAAGCCCGCAAGTTGATCCAGGAAGGGCACGCCACGGCCATTGGAGAAATGGTAAAAGATCAGCTAGAAGCCATCGATCTGAGCACTGTTTTGGAAGCCGCGCAATCGGGGGATCAGTTGGCGCGTGAGCTGATTGAACATGCGGCCATGCAGTTGGGAATCCGCATTGCGTATTTAGTGAATTTGCTCAATCCGGATGTGGTCGTCATCGGGGGTGGCATCGAAAAAGCAGGTTCCATGCTGCTAGAGCCGGTGTGGCGCTCTGTTAAAAAATACGCTTATGAAGAACCGGCCAGTCTAGTCGATATTTTGCCAGCACAACTGGGAGAAAACGCGGTAGCATTGGGGGCTGCGTGTTGGGTGATTCGAGACGTATTCCTGCAAGCTTAGGCGATGAGGTTTGCCTTATGAGGATGGATGCCTGGCTTTAAGATACCGCCATTGAGGCCGCCAACGGGCATTTTGCCCGTTTTGCTAATCGTAGCCGGAGGCGGCCTTGTGGTTTTGGGATTGTTCTATTCCAGCCAGAGGCAACAGCTAGGGCAGCTTCGACAACAATTGTTCTCCACTCAGCAGCAGGTTTCTGAGTTGGAAGCAAAGAAAAATGCTCTAGCCCAGGAATTGTCAGAGCTTCAAAAGGAACGGGGTTCATTGAGCGAACGCATCGACACGATGCGGACACAGCTTTCTTCCTCCAATACGGAGTTGGAGGAAGTACGATCCAGCCTTCAAAGCATCCAGGTGCGCTACGATCAACTCAACACTGAACGCGATCGCCTCAAAGCGCAACTGGCTACAACGACGAGCGAGCGCGATGAGTACCGCCAACAAGTGCAGCATCTTGAGGAAGAGAAATCCGAGGTGCAGCGCGCCCTAAAACGGTGGCGCGAGAGGTTGGCCCTTCTGGATCGCGATTACCGTAAGGTGACGGAGGAGCTTGCCCAGCTCAAGGCTGCTCCCAAACAGACGGAACCGCCACCGGTGAATGTGGTGGGTGTGATTCCGCAACCGCCGGCACCTAAGCTGCCTCCTTCAGGAATTCCAAGCCCATCGGTTACTTCCAGTGCCAGCGGAATGGTTGAGCTTCCCCCGATTGTGGTTCGCAAAGATCAGGCGGCGACGGTATCGGGTATCCGGGGGCGCGTTCTTGAGGTTAACGAAGTCCAAAACTTCGTCGTCGTCGATCGGGGCAGCACGGATGGAGTCTCCGTGGGCATGTCATTCGATTTTCTTCGCGGCTCCGAGGTGGTAGGACGGGCGACGGTGATACGGGTTCGGCCGCGTTTGTCTGCTTGCGATATTATCGGTTCCGCAACGGTGGGTCCCATTTTGCCTGGGGATACGGTTGTCCAGAGTTGGTAAGGGAGATTTCTGCGGTGATTGCGCGGGTGCGAAAAGTAGGCATCGAGGAAGTGGCTCGCGAGGCGGGGGTATCGACGACGACCGTATCTCGCGTCATCAACCAAGTTCCCACCGTTTCCGATGATAACCGCAGACGGGTCCTGGAAACCATCAAACGGTTGAAGTACCACCCCAACCCCAGCGCACAGTCCCTGGCTTCCGGTCGCAACAATACGATTGGCATCATCTTGCCGCGCTTTGCCGATATGTTTCGTTCCTATTATATTTCTGAGCTGCTCAAGGGTGTTGGAACGGGGGTGGAGCGTCTGGGTCTTAACCTGTTGCTGCATATTACCCGGGGAAAAGCGACGATTGATTATTCGGCGATGGAGGGGCTGCTCTTTGCGGACATCGAAGGCAACGAGGATCAGTTGGATGCTGCCATCGAACAGGATATTCCCTCCGTTGTCATGAATAACTACATCAAAGAGCTTCCCGTCAGCTGTATTGCCATCGATAACCGTTTGGCAGCCGAGCGCGTAGTCGCCTATCTGGCGGAATTGGGTCATCGGGAGATCGCCACGATCACAGGACACTTAAAGACCCCTACGGGGCTGGACCGGCTCGATGGGTATCTGAAGGCGATGAAAGAAAGAAAACTGGAGGTAAAGCCTCATTTCGTGCAGCGCGGCGATTATACGGCTCAGTCGGCAAAAGAACCTGCGCGGCGCTTGTTGACGCACCCCGAGCGGCCGACCGCGGTTTTTGCGGCAAGCGACGAAATGGCTGTCACGACAATCGAAATGGCCTGGGAATTGGGATTGCGGGTTCCAGAAGATTTATCGGTCGTAGGATTCGACGACAGCCCGATGGCTGCTTTTGCCAGAGTGCCCTTGACGACGGTATGGCAGCCGCTGAGTCAGGTCGGGGAACTTGCGGTGGATGTGTTATCCAAACTGATTTCCGGAAAGCAGCGGCATTCGGTCAAGACGCTTCTGGCAACGAAGCTGATTGAGCGTCAGTCATGCCGCCAAACGTGGTTGGAGCATTAGGAATGGGTTCAAGGTACAGGGTACAAGGTTCAAGATTAGAGATGGTAAAGGATGAATAGGATGGTAGAGGCGACAGCGCCCATTCGGGTAGCGGTGCTTGGAGCAGGCGGGCTTGGCAAGGCTGCAGCACAGATCATTGGCATGAAGCGCGAGCTTCAATTATCTGCGATCTGCGACAGCCATGGGGTCGTGGTTTCATCTGAGGGATTGTGTGCTCAAACATTTGCCAATCTTTCGGGAGATTTAGTGGAGGGTTTCCGCGCCGCAGAGGCGGATGGACAAGTTTCGAAAAACGGTGGAGTCCGCACGGTTACTGAAGCTGAAGCCTTTCATTGCAGCGATCCTATTGGGGAAATTCTTGAGCGCGCTAAGAATTTGGATGCCATCTTGATTGCATTACCCAATCTGCCCAATGAATTTATTCCCGACGTAATCCGCCGATTTGCGCAAGAAACAGAATCGCTAGTATTTGTCGATGTCTTAAAACGGACGCGTGCGGTCGAATTGCTATTTGAGCTGGACCCACTGGTTCGGCAAGCGCAAAGTGTGGTTCTAACCGGTTGCGGGGCTACACCAGGCCTATTAACAGCCGCGGCCGTCTTGGCAGCGCAGTCGTTCATCGAAGTGGAGCAAATCAACATTTGGTGGGGGGTAGGGATCAGCAACTGGGATGCTTATAAGGCCACCATTCGCGAAGATATCGCCCACCTTCCAGGTTATGGTGTGGAACGGGCAAAGGCTATGACCGATGCGGAAATTGAAGCGCTGCTAAATCAGACCCAAGGTCTTCTGGAATTGCGCCACATGGAACATGCGGATGATGTTCTGCTAAGGCGTGTTGGGGTGGTCGATTCCGTGGATCAGGTGGAAGTCGGCGGTGTCATGGACACCCGGCATCCTAAGAAACCGGTTTCCACGACGATGACCCTGACGGGCCGTACGTTCGAAGGCAAGCGTTCCAGCCACCAGTTTGTTCTCGGAGATGAAACGACCATGGCCGCCAATGTGATTGGACCGGCGCTCGGCTACCTCAAGCGAGGCCTATGGCTTAAAAGTCGCGGTCTCTTCGGGGTCTTCGGCAGCACGGAATTTCTGCCGATGATCGTGCGCTGATTCTCACCGGTTTTCCTCTCTTAATATCCTACAGATGAATTCTACCGCAGCCACCTCTTCTTCTTGGCAAAGACTTCTTGCTGATTGTGATGAGGAATTAACCATCCTCGAAGATCAGGCTCTTCGGCGTCGGTTGATGGTGGTTGACGCCATCCAAGGAGTTTGCTTGCATATGGAAGATCGCGAAATGATCAACTGGTGCTCCAATGACTATTTGGGTTTATCCGCTCACCCGGTACTTTTCCAAGCGGCCACTGAGGCAGCAGCCGAATGGGGCTTAGGGGCTCGTGCCTCACGGCTTCTTTCCGGATCCACACGCTGGCATGAAATCCTCGAGCAAGGGCTGGCGCGCCATTTTAATGCCGAAGCTGCGATCGTATTTCCCAGCGGCTATCAGGCTAACCTTGGCGCTCTGAGCACTCTGCTTGGCCCTAAGGATATCGTGTTTGTGGATAGGCTATCCCATGCAAGCTTGCTGGATGCCGCCAGGGCTACCCAAGCTGCCTTCCGTGTTTTCCGGCATAACGACGCGGATCATCTGGCCCATTTGCTCAAGTCATCTACCCGATTTCGCCGCCGTCTGATCGTGACCGAAGGTCTATTCAGTATGGATGGGGACCAGCCGCCTCTTTTGGAACTGATTCGGTTAAGCGAGGATCACCAGGCGCTAGTTTTTCTAGACGATGCTCATGGGGCCTTTGTGCTTGGATCGCAGGGGCGTGGTACTCCGGAATATCAAGGAGTCTCTCACTCCTCATTGATTTACATGGCCACATTGGGAAAAGCACTCGGCTGCCAAGGCGGATTTGTGGTAGGACCCGAATCTTTGATTGAGCTATTGCGCAACCGGGCGCGCACGTTTCTCTACACAACGGCATTAGCCATACCCCTGGCAGCGGCTGCGGCCGCGGCACTGGAAATGATCCAAGGCCCTTGTGAGTTACGAGTCCGTTTGGCACAAAGGGTGCAACAGCTGCACTTAAGGCTGCAAGCCTTAGGTTTTCATACCGGTGCCAAGGATCACATTGTACCTTTGGTATTAGGTTCACCGCGCCGAGCGCTTTCCGCAGCAAAAGCTTTATGGCAGCAGGGAATTTGGGCCCCGGCGATTCGTCCTCCTACGGTTCCCAAGGGTAGCGCACGGCTGCGTTTGAGTCTCACTGCTTTGCATACGAGTGAACAGATCGAGGCGCTAGCAAGCTCTCTTCAACGGGTGCTCTCGGATGCGCCGTAAAATCCCAGGATTGTTTGTTACGGGTACGGATACGGGTGTGGGCAAGACCCTCGTGGCTTGCGCGCTGGCTGCTTGGTATCGCAAGCAAGGTCTGCGCGTTGGGGTGATGAAGCCTGTTGCCACTGGCGGGTTACGCCAGAGTGGTTGCTGGGTAGGGGAGGATGCGATTTGGCTTGCTCAAGCAGCCGGAACTCATCTTGCTTTGAAATGGATCAACCCGGTGTGTTTTAAAGAGCCTATAGCGCCCTGGGCTGCGGCCCAACGGGTGCGGCGGAGGATTCTGCTTCGTCCTCTTTTGCAGGCTTTCAAAAGAGTGCAAGCGCCATGCGATTTTCTGGTTGTCGAAGGAATCGGCGGCCTTTTGGTTCCTTTGAGTGCCACCGCTACGGTAGCGGATTTGGCCAAGCGTTTGCGTTTGCCGCTGATCATCGTAGCACGCACCGGCCTTGGCACTTTGAACCACACGTTGCTGACAATACAGGTGGCACGGCAATACGGCTTATCCGTGAGTGCCATTATTTTGAATGAATCCAGGCCCTTCTCCAAAGATTCCCTTTCGAGGGCCATCGCCAAGACCAACCGGGAAACTTTAATGCGGCTCAGTGATGCTCCCGTGCTCGGACCATTGCCTTATTTGCCACGGTTTGTGCAGAAGGGTTCAACTGATTTGCTGGCGGCGTTT
>JACPAW010000148.1 GCA_016180605.1 Candidatus Omnitrophota bacterium
GCCAGGCATTCCGTAGCCGCCACGATGGCGGCTACTGCACCGGAACCGGCAGGCCGAACGCCCACCGCGCTCGGCATTCCGCGGTCGCCTCGATGGCGACCGCTTCAGGTTCCGGCCTCTCGCCGGCTTTATTTCCCCCTAATGAGAGGTATAATGGCAAGCAAGATGATCGGTTGTTATTCATAACGCACGGAGGAGCTCATGTCAGCTGCTACGGTAGAGTTTACAGAGAATAATTTTGATCAGGAAGTGCGACAATCGAGTGTACCGGTGTTGGTCGACATGTGGGCGGCTTGGTGCGGCCCTTGCCGCATCATCGCACCCGTTGTCGAGGAGCTAGCCGGTAAATACCAAGGAAAAGCAAAAATCGGCAAGCTCAATGTCGATGATCATCCATCCGTGGCGGCACAGTTTCGCGTGATGAACATCCCCACTCTTCTTTTATTCAAAGGCGGCCAGGAAGTGGACCGCATTGTGGGCGTTGTTCCCAAAGAAGAGCTCGTGCGCCGCATTGAAAAAATCATCGCTTAAGGGGAGCCTTCCATCTCCAATCGCGTCTTAAAACCGGTGATAGCCGTTTTCTGTTCCGGGCAGGGAACGAACCTTCAGGCGATCTTGGAGGCAGCACGGGACAAACGGGTTCCTGCGCGGGTCGGGTTGGTCATTACCGATCAGGCTCGGGCAAAAGCGCTTCAGCGTGCGCGCCGCTTTGGTGTCGAAGCACATTTTGTAAATCCGCGTCAGTTTCCGGCCAAAGCAGACTACGAACGAGCACTCATTAAGTTGTGTCAGGTGAACGGTGTCGTGCTCGTTTGTCTTGCGGGTTTCATGCGCGTTCTTTCGCCTGTTTTCGTGAGTCATTTCTCAGGAAGGATTCTCAATATTCATCCGGCCCTGCTGCCTGCTTTTCCGGGTGCCCATGCGGTGCGCGATGCGCTGGCCTGGGGAGCTAAGGTTGCCGGAGTGACCGTCCACTTCGTCGATGAAAAAGTGGACCATGGGCCAATTCTCCTGCAAGAAGCGGTTCCGATTGCCTCAGGGGATACGGAAGGCAGCCTCTTTTCCAGGATTCACAAGGTAGAGCACCGGCTGTATCCAAAAGCCATTCGGCTGGTTTTAGAGGGGAAAGTGCGGATCAGGGGCCGACGGGTTGTGTTTACTGGAAGATAGCCAGGCGCGCCTTCGGGAAAATAAGCGTGCGGCCGGTAGGAGGATGGATCAAGCGGATCTGTTGGTAGGACTCAAAGTGGTAACTCGCTAAAACCCCTGCAATCACATCGGTTGAGATTCGGAACACCTCCCGCAGCGTTTCTTCGTTAATTCCTTCTGCTTTAGAAGAAGCCACATCCAGCGTAAAGACGAACTCTCCATCTTGGAAACTGCCCGTGCACCGTCCGATCTGTGCCAAGCCCTTTGTCTGCAGGGCATCAAGCCCCGACTGAATGCGCCGTGCGAGCTGCCAGCTTAGGAATTCCTCAAGCTGGATGTCGCGCGGCACGTATTGATCGATCGTTAAGGTTTCCGTGGCGGGTGAGACGTTCAGCTCGAAAACGGTGCGTGCAAAAATTTCCGGAGTGCTGAGCATATTGGCGGAAGCACGGCGTATGTCATCGACATAGCGCACCAACGTAAGATAGGCCCCTGGGATTTTTGGATCCGATACGACCAGTACATAGAAGCGGATATCGGCGTCGCTGCTTAAGAGCACGCGGTGAAGGGCTCCCAGCGCCTTATAGAGCCCTTCTTCGAATTTTGGACCGAGTGTAAGCTCCCCGGAGTTGCTGACCAGCGCATCGGGATAAACCAAGAGCACGGCGACGGTATGGTCCATGACCCGGATCGTGGCGTTATCAAGCCCCTCTTCTTTCATGAGAGACTCCAGGGAGTTTTGAATTCTTGCTTTAGGATAGGTGGGTGTGTTGTTACAGCCTGCTAGGAAAACCGCAACAAGCGCTAATAATATAGGAGGCGATGCGTGACTGGAAAAAACAATCGGCCACCACTGGCGATGCGCTCTAGGCTGGAGGCGTTTGAGGTGAGGGTAAAGTCCGTTGTTTTCCATATTCGGAGAAAATAGCCTCAATATCGTCGTATTCCAACTCGTTGCGTTTGAGCAACTCATCTTTGAATCGCTCCAAGAGCGCGTCTTCCCGACGGAGCATGTCCTCTACATCCTTAAGGCATTCATTCAAGATTTTATGAGTCTCTTCATTGAGTTTCTGCTTGATGCCATCAGAGAGATGATCGCCGCTACTGCTGGACCGGAAGACCCAGGATCCGGTGAGCATTTCATAATTGCCGACGAACCCGTTCGAGCCCATCCCGTAACTCCAAACCATCTGATGGGCCACCCCCATGGCATGGCTGAAATCCGCTGAGACACCGGTTGTGGTGGACTGGCATTTGAGTTTCTCTGCGACATAGCCGGCTAAGGCCACCTTGATATCCGCCAGGAGCTTGCCCCGGTTGGCGCTGTGATGTTCCTCGCGCGGGACATGGTAGACGACTCCCAGGGATGAGCGGCGCATGAAGATCGATGCCTTGAATACATCGTCCGTAGGATGCAGGAAGTAGACGGCGATCAGGTGTCCTGCTTCATGGTACGCGGTGTCTCGGCGTTCTTCTTCCAGGACGCGCAGATGTCGCCGGAACCCAAGGTCGATGCGCTCTAGGGCCTCAGAGAGATCCTTGAAGCTGATGACGGTGTGCTTATTGCGCGTGGCAATGAGTGCCGCTTCCTTCACGACGTTCTCAATTTCAGCAGGTGACTTCCAGACGGATCGGCGTGCCAAGCGCGCGATGTCGATGCCTGGATCCATTTTTACCTTCGCGAGATAAAATTCGTACAGCTTTTGCCGATCATCCAGCCCTGGCCGGTCGACGTAAATCTTGCGGTCCAGGCGCCCAGGCCGCAGCAGGGCTTGGTCCAGCACCGATTCGCTGGCATTCGTGGCCCCAAAAACGACGACGTTGTACTGGCTGCTCTCGAGCCCATCCATCTGGACAAGCAGTTCATTGACGGTATTGTTGCGCTCGGTCTGTGCACCAAAGCCTAAGTCCGTACCGCGGGAGGTGCCCACGGCATCCAGTTCATCGATGAAAATAATGCATCCTCCGCTGACACGGGCCATCTGCTGGGCTTTTTTGAAAATCTTCCGGACACGAGCCGGTCCTGTGCCGACGAAAATCTCGATAAATTCCGAACCGGAGATGGAAAGAAACGGCAACCCTGCTTCGGTTGCAATGGCCTTGGCCAGGTAGGTCTTGCCGCATCCTGGTGGCCCAACGAAGAGAACACCCCGCAAGACCTTGCCTCCAATTTGAGTTACCTTGGCGTGGTCTTTCAACAATTCGACTACTTCCCAGGCTTCCTGCTTGGCCTCTTCCAGACCAATCACTTCCTTCCAGCGGATGTTGATGGATGCGCCCCGCACGTTGCTCTTGGACATCTTGCTGAAGCTTCCCCCGCCGTAGTGCAGCCAGTAAAGCATGATGATAAAGATGCCAGCATAAAGGATCGATTGGATGGGAGTCATCGCAAACAACGCCATCAGGTAAGTGCGCTGGTAGGAGTCAATCTTGGAAAGGGCATAAATCGGCCATACAATAGAAGCAAGAAGCCCAAGGATAAGAACCACCTTTACCCAATGGAGCTCGAAAAACAGCCGAAAGCTCTCCTGGAGGTTTCGCTTCCGAGGTTTGAAGTTGGATTGAGAGGGTTGCTCAGACATCACTAGTAACTATAACACGTCACACGAGCCGATGCAATAAACGACGATAGCGACGGTGGAGCACCGGTTTGCCCTTAACTGTGCGAAGCAATTTCTTGCGGTAATATTCTCCGCCGAGTATAATCCCCTCACCTGCTGCAGGTCCCGCCAAAAGGCGGGACCACGGCCGCACGAATGTATTAGGAACAAGAGCGTGGCCATGGCGGTGTCTTTTTTCCGCCTGGCCGAAAGATAGAAAATAAGTTCAGCCGTTCAAAGACACCGCCAGCACCAGGTGAGGGGATAATTCCTATCATGTCTCTGCGCATAAAAAAAATTAGGGCTCGTGAAATTTTGGATTCCCGGGGGCAGCCAACCGTTGAAGTCGATTTGGCTTTGACCGATGGCTCGATGGGTAGAGCGGCTATCCCCTCGGGAGCTTCAACTGGCACGCATGAGGCCATTGAGCTCCGAGATGGTGATCCTAAGCGCTTTAGCGGCAAAGGGGTACAAAAAGCAGTCGAAAATGTCAATGGCCCTATTGCCAAGGCTATTAAAGGCTTCGAGGCTTCCAAGCAGCAGGTGTTAGACCAGAAATTACTCGAATTGGATGGAACCCCGAATAAATCCCGCCTAGGAGCAAACGCCCTTCTTGGGGTTTCCCTGGCAGCTGCCCAGGCAGTGGCCAAAAGCCGCAACCTGCCTCTTTACCGAAGCCTTGGAGGGGCCAAAGCGCGCGTGCTTCCGGTGCCCCTCATGAATATCATCAACGGCGGAGCGCATGCAGACAACACGCTGGACATCCAGGAATTCATGATCATGCCCATCGGGGCTAGGACATTCCGCGAAGCATTGCGCATCGGGGCTGAGGTATTCGCTGCGCTGAAAAAGCTCCTGAAGAGCCGCAAGCAAACGACTGCCGTCGGCGATGAGGGAGGTTTTGCTCCCAATCTTTCCACGAATGAAGAAGGCATCCAGGTGGTCCTCGAGGCAATAGAGCAGGCAGGGTATGTTCCAGGAAAGCATGTCATGCTGGCACTCGACTGTGCCGCGAATGAATGGACGCACGAAGGAGCGTATCATTTTTTTAAAAGCAGTCCGCAGCAGCTGATCTCTGCCTCCGATCTGATCCTGCAATACGAACAGTGGACCTGCCGGTATCCTTTGGTTTCGATTGAAGACGGTCTCGGAGAGGACGACTGGGAGGGTTGGCGCGCCCTGACAGAGCGTATCGGCAGTGCGGTGCAGCTGGTGGGAGATGATCTTTTCGTCACGAACGTCGAGCGCCTGCGTCGCGGAATCAAGCAGCAAATTGCTAACGCTATTTTAGTCAAAGTAAATCAAATCGGTACCCTCACGGAGACGCTAGAGGCAATCGATACGGCCAGGCGTGCCGGCTACGGAATCGTCATCTCTCACCGATCCGGAGAGACCGAGGATGTTTCGATCGCGCATCTTGCCGTGGCAACCAATGCGGGCCAGATTAAAACCGGTTCTCTCTCGCGCAGCGAGCGCGTAGCGAAGTATAACGAGCTGCTGCGTATCGAAGAAACCTTGGGTGCGCGGGCCCTCTACGCAGGCACCCTATGGAAACGCGGACGCGTCGCCGCATTAGTCTAGTCCTTCTAGGGCTGGGACTTCTTTTTGGACCAGGCCTTTTCCACCTGGCCTCTCTCTATCTTCGCGAAAGAAACTTAGACCGGAAACTCAAGCACCTCGAAGCCCAGCAAGAAGCCCTCGTACGCGAGCGCGATCGGTTGAAAAAAGATCCAACTTACGTCGAGGGGCTGATCCGTTCGACTTTCAAAGTCGCAAAGCCAGGCGAAGTGGTGATTCCTTTAACCAATTCGCCCGACGATCGTCCGAAACATTGACGCTTCTGGAAGTACTACGTATAATAGCCAGCACAGGTTTATACTGCGGGGTGGAGCAGTCAGGTAGCTCGTCGGGCTCATTGGACACCAAGCACCTCTATGCAGTGGGCTGGTGGTCCGCTTGGGCTGCCCGGTACGGAAACGGCCGGGTGACACCCGTCAAAGTC
>JACPAW010000149.1 GCA_016180605.1 Candidatus Omnitrophota bacterium
CTGCGCTCTTTGCTGGACCCTGATACGAGCGAAAAAATCACGCGTATTGTGGATGAAGCAGCAAAGCGCTCCGCGCACCCTTTAGGACGGTTGATCCTTCAAGCAAGGCTTAAGCAAGCAGCACGGCTGACCGAGCAAGTCATGCGCGCAGAGGCAATCAGCCATCGTCCGTGGTCCGATCGTCTTGCCGCTACGATGATCCATCCGTTTTGGGGCTATCCCATCCTCATTGCCGTGCTGCTCGTCATGTATTTTCTTGTGGGAGACTTAGCGGCTCAAAAAGGTGTCAATTTTTTTGAAGAGGTTTTATTTGGACGCACCATCGCCCCCTTGAGCCATTGGCTTATCACTCATCTATTGCCTTTGGAAATTCTGCAAGCTCTTTTCATCGGGGAATACGGTCTGTTGACCATGGCACTGCCCTATGCTTTTGCCATCATTCTTCCCATCGTCGGCATGTTCTTTCTGTGTTTTGGAATCCTGGAAGATGTCGGCTACCTTCCGCGGCTTGCCGTCATGGCCGATCGTGCCTGCCGGTTGCTGGGCTTGAATGGAAAAGCGGTTCTACCGCTTGTCCTGGGATTAGGGTGCGTGACGATGGGAACCATGACCACCCGGATTCTCGATTCCAAAAAGGAGCGGTTGTTGGCAACCCTGGTCCTTGCGCTGGGCATTCCTTGCTCGGCACAACTCGGGGTCATCTTGGCCATGCTTGCCGGACAACCCATGCTGTCGCTTCTCATTTGGATGAGTGTCGTTGCGACAGTGGTGATTACCGTGGGCCGCTTATGTTCCTACTGGCTGGGCGGGGAAACGAGCTTCTTCTTATACGAGCTTCCTCCGCTTCGCAAACCGAAGCTATCCAATATCTTGATCAAAACCTTAGGACGCTTGGAATGGTACGTCAAAGAGGCGGTTCCTCTTTTTTTCGCAGGTACACTTGCCTTGTTCCTGTTGGATAGAACAGGATGGCTTGCGACTTTGGAGTCGTGGCTTGAGCCTGTGGTGGTCGGATGGCTGGGTCTTCCGGCAAAGGCAGCCGATGCGCTTTTGATAGGATTCCTGCGCCGGGATTTCGGGGCCGCTGGATTTTTTGAGATGCAGCGCCGAGGAATGCTGGATGGCACGCAAACGATCGTAAGCTTGGTGACCATTACGCTGTTTGTGCCCTGTGTAGCGCAATATTTCATGATGATCAAGGAACGCGGCTGGCGCACCGCCAGTGCCATTGCGGCGGCGGCCACCGGTATTGCGGTAGGAATTGGGGGCATTCTCTTGCGGTTGTTGCGCGCTTTTCCTATCGCATGATGATCCCCACACCTGCGGGCGGCAGTGCCGCTACTGAGAAGGAACAATTGTCCGGCACTGCGAGGATTGACCGGCAGTCGATTTTAACCATTGTTGTCAATCACGCCCCGCCTACGGTGGGGCTCCCGCAGGTGTGGGGATGATCCCCACACCTGCTGGTTGGCTGAAAGCCGGTTGCTGTCACTATCGTTATGCGCTGGTAACAGCAACCGTTTCGCCTTCCATTAGGACAAAACTATTGAACGGCGAAACCCAGCAGGTGTGGGGATGATGCACTGTCCTTTATGTGGTGGTTCTTTTGGTGAAGAGGAGGCATCCTTGGCCTGTGCCCGCTGTCCCATGACAAGCGACTGCGGGCTCATTCGCTGTCCGCGCTGCGGCTATGAATGGCCGTCGAGTTCACGCATTGGGGAGTGGTTTAAGAGAATCAGCCAGCGAATCCAGAGTAGGAGACCCCATGACCGTTAGAACGGAGCAGATCGAGGAACTGTTGGAGCTATGGTGGACGGCTGGGGAAGATGGAATGAGCGCACTCAATCGGCGCCAGTTGCCAAAGGAGCTTCTGTGCTTTCTTCCGCATCCGATTGCTGCAGAGGAGAACTCTCAGCAGGAAACAATCGATGCCATGTTGCAGCAAGGGCTGTTGGTAGGTGCCGCTGAGCAGCTGCGCTTAAGCCCTGCCGGCAGCCAATGGGCGAAGGAAATCGTCCGGCGCCATCGGTTGACGGAAGTATTGTTGGACAGTGTCCTGGAAGTTTCAGGAGCCTCGGTTGAATCGACGGCCTGTCAGGTAGAGCACATTCTGAATGCAGAAGTCACGGAAGCGGTCTGTTTATTTTTGGGCCATCCTCCAAGCTGTCCCCACGGAAGAACTATCCCACGGGGTGTTTGCTGCCGCCAGATGGGAGGCAGCCTTCAAGCGCTATTAGTTCCTCTGCCTCAGTTGGCAGTGGGCGAGGAAGCGACGGTGGTTCTCCTTCATGGCGGAAAGCATGAGTATTTGCAGCGGCTCCACACCTACGGTTTGGTTCCAGGCAGGCGCATCCGCTTGCGCCAAACCCATCCTGCCATGATCGTGCAGATCGGTCAGACAGAGCTTGCCTTCGATTTGCAGCTTGGCCAACAAATCATCGTTCGGCGCCGAATCGGCTCTGCCGCAAGTCCCAATACAGCTCAGGCTGACACTTGCTATCATGTCTGATGTGGATCATAGAAACAACCCGCCACGACTGTTAGGGTAGTCGAACATGATCAACGTTACGAAGCTTTACAGTGGGTTAAGCAGCGGAAGCGATTCTCTTCGCTACGGCAGCCACTCTTCTGGCTCTCACACTGCTGCTTCCGCCAAGGCGCGCAAACCCATCGTCGTCTGGACCATGAGCCGCCGCTGCAACTTGCATTGCGTCCATTGCTACACGGATTCCGAAAACCGCTCCTACCCGAATGAACTGAATTTGGAAGAAGCCTTCCGTATGTTGGAAGATCTGTCGCAATTCCAAATTCCCGCACTGCTTCTATCCGGAGGAGAGCCGCTCTACCACCCGCACTTTTTTAAAATCGCTCAGTACGCGCGTCAGCTTGGACTTAAGTTGACGATTTCGACGAATGGAACTTTAATCGATTCATCCACTGCCCGAAAAATTAAAGAAACCGGTTTTAGTTACGTGGGCATCTCGTTTGACGGAGTAGGGCGCATCAACGATGTTTTCAGGGGCAAGCAGGGAGCATTCGAAGAAGCCCTTTGCGGCGTGCGCCACTTGAAAGCGGTCCAGCAGCGGGTCGGGTTGCGGTTTACCCTTACCCGAAGAAACTTCGAAGCGCTGGAGTCGATTTTTCAGCTAGTCGAGCAAGAGGGTATCGACCGCGTATGTTTTTACCATTTGGTCTACAGCGGTCGCGGCAGTCGTCTTGCCAAAGATGATCTATCCCATGATGAGACCCGATTGGCAATCGACCGTATTTGTGATTGGGCGGCGAAGCTTAAAGAGCAAGCCATGCCCGTTGAGGTATTGACTGTTGACAACCATGTGGATGGGGTGTATCTCTATTTGAAGCTGTTGCAGACAGATTCTGTTCGTGCAGAAGCGGCCAGACGCCTGATCGAGTGGAACGGAGGAGGTGCTTATTCTTCCGGCGTTGGGATTGCCAACATCGACTCGGTAGGCAACGTCCACCCGGACCAATTCTGGCAAGTCGAAACACTGGACAACATCCGGAAACGACCCTTTAGTGAAATTTGGACGGATGTCACACAGCCGCTCCTTACAGCACTGCGCAATCGTTTGCCCTTGCTTAAAGGCCGCTGTGGAGCATGTCAATGGCAGCGAATGTGTGGCGGATCGTTCCGCGTGCGAGCTCTGCAAACGACAGGGGATGTATGGGCTGCGGATCCAGCCTGCTATCTAAGCGATGAAGAAATAGCGGTCGTTCCAGAAAAATGGTCATACAATCAGAACCGGTGGGATTGAAAGGAGGATGTAATGGCAACTCGGGTTTTAGCGCGCAAGCGGACGACAAACAGTGAAACGTCGGAAGAATTTCGGGCAGAGGTGGCTAAAGTGGCCTATGAATTGTTCCAAAAACGGGGAGAATCCCACGGCAGCGATTTTGATGATTGGTTAAGAGCCGAACAAATCGTGCGGCAGCGCTGGCAGTTGCGCTAAAGACAAAAATAGGCCAGACGCAGTGTCCGTTTTAACAGGCGCTTTCCCTAAGAAAGCGCCTGTTGTGTTTTTTTATGTGACAGGATTCGACAGAGTAACGTGAAACATGATTTCTGAATCCCACGGTGGTGCAGCGGTTTGGAGTTGCTCTTAATTGCTGTGGCAGAATCAGTTATAGGATTCATGGTGGGACGATTGATGAGTGGGTGGATCTCAAGCCGCGCTGTCGGCTGAGCGCAAATGGTACCGCGTCATTTTGGGGCATGGGACGTGGGACATGTTTTGGTTTCCCTGTCCCATGTCCCAAAAGCTTGTTTCATAATCCTTCCTACCATCCTTTCTTGCCAGCCTTGACGCAGCAGCAGGGAAGGGAGTATGCTAAGACACTTTCCCAGAGGCTGCGATGCAAGACTTTTTAGCCGGCGTTGAACCCTTCAAACGGCTGTCGTTATCCGAACGGCAGCGGCTTTCGGCTGTCTCGCGAGAGCGGCGCTACAGCAAGGGCGAGATGGTATTCCGCACAGGGGATCCTTCCGATGCGATTTGCATCGTAAAATCCGGCCGCGTTCATCTCATGAAATTCTTGGAAGGCGGTCAGGCCTCGACTACCTGTGTCATGACCTCCGGAGATACCTTTTGCTGTCTTCCTGCCTTGGATCAGAAACCCTATCCTGTGGATGCCATTGCGGCGACTGACTCAATTGTCGTTCGGATCCCCACCAGTTCTTTTCAAACGCTTCTTGAAAAAAACCCCGTTTTCTTGAAAGATTCGCTTTGTCTATTCTGTGACCGCCTGCGGCAGGTGGAACATAAAAGCTGCATGGCCTATGACTCCGTCGAACAGCGTCTGGCGCAAGCCTTGCTGACTCTTTCGAAGAAGTTCGGCTCCACGATTCCGCTGACCAAGCATGAGCTAGCCGAGCTAGCCAGTACTACCGTCGAAACCACAATCCGCGTGTTAAGCCAGCTTAAGAAGCAAGGCATCATCAAATCCTCCCGCGGCTCAACGACCATCGCCAAGCCGCAACTTCTGGAAGACCTCGCCAGCTCCTAAGTTCTGCCTTTCATGATAGGCGTCATAGATTCCAAAGCTTGGTTAGGATAACCTCTCTCCATGGTTTCTACCCAGCTATTGCAACAGCTTTCCCTGTTTCAGGGGGTTTCGGCCGAGCCCTTAAAAAGGCTGGCAGCCTTATGCGAGCAAGAGTCTTACCCTAAAGGAGCCACGCTATTCCGGCAGGGGCAAAGCGCTCAGTTCATGTGGGTGATACAGCAAGGTTGGGTGCATTTAATCCGCGCTTCTGAGCGAAATGGCCGTCCTCGCGGTGTGGTGATCTTCACGATTACCCCCCAAGAAGCTCTGTGCGGCATTTCTGCCATCGATTCTGGCGTCTACAATTTAAGCGCCATTGCAGGCACCCACTGCCAGGCGGTTCGGATTCCCAGCGAGGGCTTTAGAAATCTTCTTTTGCGCGAGCCCAACTTTGCCTTCCGTTCATTAAGCCTTTGTGCGAGGCGATTACAGCACATTGCCTTGCAATACGGGGCAATGGCAGAGCCCGTTTCGAATCGTATCGTCCGGGCGATGTTGCGGCTCCAGCAGCAATTCGGTTCCACTCTTCCTGTCACGCACCGGGAGTTGGCCCAGATGTCTTGGACCACGACCGAAAGTGCGATTCGCATCGTCCGTCGGCTTAAACGCAGCGGCTACGTCAGCGGCATGCGCGGGCGCTTGAACACGATTCGCATCGTCCGTCGGCTTAAACGCAGCGGCTACGTCAGC
Source organism: Candidatus Omnitrophota bacterium (assembly GCA_016180605.1). GTDB lineage: Bacteria > Omnitrophota > Gorgyraeia > Aquiviventales > Aquiviventaceae > JACPAW01. The sequence goes on from JACPAW010000149.1 coordinate 5,755, forward strand.
GGCATGCGCGGGCGCTTGAACATAAGACAGGCAAAGGACCTTGAAGGACTGCTAGTTACGGAAAACCAGTTTTAAATCATATTACTCGCTCGCTCCTCAGCTTGTCGCTACCATTCATCCGCGTCTCTTCAACATTTGACAGGCACATCATTTTATGGTAAAAGATACATATAAAGTATGCAAAAATATGGGAGGAAAGATGCGAACAACCGTGGATATCCCAGAAGGTTTGATCGGCGAAGCGATTCGCCTTTCGCACGCGAAGACGAAGACCATGGTGATTGTGCTGGGCCTTAAAGAGCTCATCAACCGACACAAGTTAGAGCAGCTTCGAGCTCTGCGGGGTGTTTTGCCGTTAGTAGTTGATGTACCAAAGGCCAGAGGACGACGCGGTAGGTGAGTCGGGACTTGTTCTTTTCGATACCTCTATCTGGATCCGTTTCTTCCGGGTGACTCGCGCACCCGAATCGGTAACGCTCGATACGCTCCTCTCCGTAGGAGCCGTTGCAACGTGTCATCCAATCCGGGCAGAAATTCTCTCCGGTGCCCCAACTCGACGACACTTTGAGCGGTTAAAAGATCTCTTTGACGCGATAAAGCTTCTAGATCCTCCCCATGATTTATGGCGACAGATTGAGGAGTATCGATTTCTCCTGGCACGACGAGGATTCCAAGCGGCCTTGGTGGATGTGATGATCGCAGTAACAGCACATGCCCATCAAATTTCCCTTTGGACTCTGGATGATGATTTCAGTCACATGACCGATATTATTCCCCTTACGTTATTTCAACCACCTGTCTCCTAGAACCCTACCCATTATCGTAGTCCTCAGTTATACTTAAAATAGCGTAAAAAAACGGCACCCCACAACGTCCATAGTTGTGGGGATGCCCGTGTTATATCTCCTAACCATAAGAACCACGGCAGATTGTGAGGGAAGTTGTGAAGTACTTTTTTTATCAAATTACCGAACGACCCTATCATCCATTTTGGATGGTCCGCGCCACACCTACCTGGCAGCGTGCTATTAGCGCTGTAGTGGCTTGTGTTTTAACGCTCACCAGTGTCCCACCTTCTGCTGTTGCTCTTGCCGATCCGGCAAGTTCTCCAGGCTCCGTCAATCGCATGCCTCGTTTTTCCAATGGATC
>JACPAW010000150.1 GCA_016180605.1 Candidatus Omnitrophota bacterium
CTTGCGGCACCGCCCTGAACCACTCTTCAGGGGACCCCGCCTCACGGCGAGTGTGGCTTTATCGCGTTTCAATTGTAGTTCAACTATGCCATAGGAAGACAAAAGCGTCAAGGGAAATATGGACATCCGATATGAGACTTGAGACATGAGACTAGAGACTAAAAGATTGGATCTCTTCTTGTCTCCAGTCTCCAGTCTTCAGTCTCATGTCTGCTTATTTGGCCACGAGTGTCGAAATCTTGAACACAGGTAGAAACAGGGCAATCACGATGCTTCCAATGACCACACCCAAAATGGCAATAACCAAAGGTTCAATGAGGCTTGTCATAGCCGTGATGGCAGCGTCTACTTCATTCTCGTAGAAGTCAGCGATCTTACCGAGCATTTTCTCAAGCTCACCGGTTTTCTCACCCACTGCCACCATCCGAGTCACCATAGGAGGAAACACGTGGCTTGCAGACAACGGATCCGCAATGTTTTGCCCTTCCTTAATACCGCTGCGCGCTGCCATCACGGCAATTTCCACGACCTTATTTCCCACGGTTTTGGCAACAATCTCAAGGGCGGTCAAAATAGGAACACCGGACCGAACCAGCGTTGCCAGAGTGCGCGAGAACCGAGCGACAATCACCTTATTCATCAGTTTTCCAATGATGGGAACACCCAAAGTTGCTTTATCAAACCATAGCCGTCCGGCAGGGGTTCCAATATACCAGCGAAAGAAACCGATCATCACCATTATGCTGACGACCTCCAATGCGATATAGCGGCCGGCAAATTCGCTGATGCCAAGCAACAAGCGCGTAGGCGCTGGAAGCTCTCCGCCAAGCGCGGTAAAGATCTCCTTGAATTTAGGAACAATGACGATGATGAGAAAAGCGGTAATTCCCATCGCTAAGAGGGAGACGAACGCCGGATAAAACAAGCTGGCCTTAACCTTGCGCTGCAAGCTGACGGTTTTTTCCATGTAACTGGCTACACGGTCTAAGATTTCATCCAATTTCCCTGATGATTCGCCCGCACGTACCATGTTGATAAAAAAGCTTGAGAATACCCTAGGATATCTGCCGACGGATTCGGAAAGACTCGAACCTCCTTCAATGTCTTCCCGCATCCGCTTGAGCGTTTCCCGCAGCCCTTTATCATCCATTTGTTCTCCCAACACATCCAGCGACTGAACAATGGGGATACCGCTGTCTACCATCGTTGCCAGCTGTCGGGCGAAAATCACCAACGCATCGGGCTTGACACCAGGTTGCCCTGCCTTTACCAAGAAGGAAACCCCTTTTGCCTTTTCGTCAATGGAGAGCACGACAAAACCTTGTTTCCAGAGCTGCTCAATGAGTGCTTGATGGGAAGCGGTTTCCATCACCCCACGGCGGGTCCGACCCGACTTATCCTTTACCACATAGGCAAACTTTGACATCAAGGATCTCCTATGAAGCCCCCGTGCTTGCGCGGTGGCTCATTCCTCTGCGGTCACGGCGACCACTTCTTCTAGTGTCGTCATTCCACGAGACGCTTTTTCCAAGCCATCCTGCCGCAGGGTCACCATCCCTAGTTTCTCTACGGCATAATTTTTAATCTCCCAGGAAGGAGCACGTGAAACGATCAACTCCCGGATATGCTCATCGATATCAAGGACCTCGACGATACCCGAGCGCCCGCGATGGCCTGTATTGTTGCAAAAACGGCAACCTGCCGCTTTATAAAAGACGGCTTTCGAATCTGGCTTGTATTCCAATTTCTCCAATAATTTCGCATCCGGACGAAAGGGTTCGCGGCATTTCTGGCAAAGCTTGCGAACCAAGCGCTGCGCTTGAATGAGCGACACACTGGAAGCCACCAGAAACGGCTCTACTCCCATATCAATTAAACGCGTGACCGCTGAGGGAGCATCGTTGGTGTGCAGGGTGGAAAGAACCAGTTGTCCTGTCAGGCTTGCTTTCATCGCGATATCCGCTGTTTCAAAATCACGGATTTCTCCAACCATGACCACGTCCGGGCTTTGCCGCAAAAGAGCCCGCAGTCCGGTAGAAAACGTTAAGCCGACTTCAGGGTTGACCTGGACTTGGGTGATCCCCTCAACCTGGTATTCCACAGGGTCTTCTACGGTAATTAAATTTTTCGTCGGCTGGTTCAGCTGGTTGAGGATGGAATAGAGGGTCGTGGATTTGCCGGATCCTGTCGGGCCCGTCACCAAGATCATCCCATACGGACGCTTCACGGCTACTTTGAAACGCTCGATGGATTCCGGCATGAAGCCCAGGTGATCCAATCCGATCGAAAGGTTGGACTGGTCCAAAAGCCGAAGCACGACCTTGCCCCCATGGGTAATCGGCAAAAGGGAAACGCGGAAATCCACTTCTCGGTCATCCAATCGAACCTTGAATCGTCCATCCTGGGGAATGCGCCATTCTGTAATATTCATGCCGGACATGATCTTAAGCCGGGTCAAAACCGGGTTTTGAACCGCAAGCGGCAGCCGATGGCTGTCGATGAGCTTGCCGTCAATTCGGAAGCGCACCCGCAAAGTCCCCTGCATGGGTTCCAGATGGATGTCTGAAGCATGGCGGCGCATGGCTTCGATAACCAGCAAGTTGATGACGCGCACAACGGGTACTTCTTGTTCTCCGGATTCGTTCAATAAAAGGGCAACGGCCGTGTCGAGGTTGCCCTCCTCGGATTTCGCGACGATTTCCGGCTGCAAGGATGCGGCAATCGCTGATTCGGGTGTATAAACCTGCTCGATGGCGCGGAGAATCTCGCTTTGCGGGGAAAGCACCGGATTTATGTCTATCTGGGCCAATGTTTTCAAGTCATCGATGGCAAAAATGTTTAAAGGATCTGCCATCGCAACGACCAAACGGTCCCCAAATTTGGAAATGGCAATCATTCCATATTGCCGCGCTAAGCGCTCCGGCACAAGGCTGGCAACCTTAGGATCCAGGCGGTACTTGGTAAGCGATATCATCGGCATCCCCAGCTCTTTGGAAAGAAGCTCGATCAACCGTCCTTCGGGCACGATATTGCGCTCAATCAGAAGCTTTGCGAAGCTCTTGCCCTGTTGGGAGGCCTCGGCAACCATGCTGGCTAACTGTTCCGCAGTCGCCAGTCTCTGCTCAATCAGCAATTCGCTAATGCGCTGCCGAAAACTTCCCATGGCTTTTTATACCTCAATGACCTCGCCGATCGTTGTCCGATAAACCTCTTCAAGCGAAGTAATATGCTCTGCGGCTTTAAGAAGCCCTTGTTCCCGAAGCGTCTTCATTCCCTGCTCTCGGGCCACCGTTTCGATTTCCCGTTCGGGAGCTTGCTTGATCACCAAATCCCGGATCTCGGGCGTCATGATCAGCGTTTCCGCAATGACTTCACGCCCGACATAACCGGACTGAAAACAACTCCGGCACCCTGCCCCGCGAACAAATTCAATGGCTTTTGATTTTTCTATCTTCAAGCCCAGCCGGCTGGCAACCCCATCCGAAATACGATAAAGCTGCCGGCATTTATTGCACACTTTGCGGACTAATCTCTGGCCAATAACGGCCATCAGGCAGGAGTTAATCAAAAAAGGCTCCATTCCCATATTCACCAAGCGGACCACCGAACCGGCAGCGCTGTTGGTATGCAGCGTGCTCAGCACCAAGTGGCCGGTCAAGGCGGACTTGATTGCCATATCCGCCGTCTCGGTATCCCGAATTTCACCGACCATGATGACATCCGGGTCTTGCCTTAAAATGGAGCGCAAAGCCTTGGCAAATGTCAGTTCAATGTCCGTCCGGACGTTGACTTGGTTGATGCCGTCAAGGTCGAACTCAACAGGATTCTCAACGGTCACGATATTCTTATCCGGCGTATCGATATATTTTAAAAGCGCATAAAGTGTGGTTGTCTTTCCGGAACCGGTCGGACCGGTTGCCAGAATCAATCCATGAGGCCGGCTAGCGCACTTTTTCAGTCGCTCCAAATCCTGAGGGTAAAATCCCAGCGTGTCGATGTTTAATTGGACAGCGCCTTTATCCAGGATACGCAAACACACATTTCCGCCGAAAGCCGTCGGCAGAATGGAAACACGCATATCGATTACCCGGTCATCCACGCGATAGGTAAAGTGCCCATCCTGCGGCAGACGGCGTTCGGAGATGTCCAGCTCTGAGATCACTTTGATTCGCGAAACAATCGCCGCATGAAGGTGTTTCGGAGGCGGTGGAACTTCCTGTAGAACCCCATCAACCCGATAGCGAACGCGTGCGGTCTTCTCCCGCGGCTCAATGAGAATATCCGAAGCATGCATGCGAATTCCCCGCGTGATCAGGGCTTCGGTATAGGTAACGACGGGAACTTCCTGGCTTTGCTTCAAGAGCTCTTCGGTTGCATCCTCGTCCTTTGCTTCCTTGATGACCTGCAGAGAATCCGACTCGGCCTTCTGAACCATTTCCCGAAGGGTTTCTTCAACACCGGTACCATAATACTGATCGATGGCCTCACGGATCTCCCTGGGTGTCGTCAAAAGAGAGCGGATGGAAAGCCCTGTCAAAGTGGATAACGTATCCAGCGCGAAAATATTCAAGGGATCCGCCATCGCCACCGTCAGAATACCCCCGATACTGGATACAGGAATGACTTCATACTGAAGAGCCACATCGCGCGGGACCAAATGCTTAAGCTCCGGATCCAGTCTCATCCGGGAGAGCGTAATCGGTGGAATGCCAAGGCCTTGGCTAATGGCCGCCAACAGATCGTGCTCTTTCACGAATCCTTTGTCCACGAGAATAGCGTGGAGATTGCCCCCATTGGTACGCTGAATGGTCGTTGCCTCTTCCAATTGCTCAGGGGTTAGAAGCTTACGGGATATTAATTCTTTGACGATGCGTTCCTTAAGGCTGGCCATGGCACTAACGTTTTCTCCCCCTAGCTCTTAGCACTTTCCGAGTCAGAGCGGGTCGGACTTGGAGGTTGTTGTGGTTGTTTATAATGTTTTTCGATGGCCTTCAAGATATCGGATGGGGTACTCACAAAAGCCTGTACCACGCACTTGGAAAGCACTTCGATTTCCTCAACGGCCCTGGTGTTTGAGGGGTCTGACATCGCTAGAGTCAGTGCATTTCCAATCCGGTCGATGGGAATCAGACAGTATTGTCGGCACATCACCTCCGGAATAACGGACACCAAGGTGGAATCAATTTCATAGTTGTCCAAAGGCAGATAGGGAAAACCGTACTGCGCTGTCAAAGCGAGTGCAATTTCTTCCTCATTAACGAAACCCAACTGGACCAGGATCTGCCCGATCATCATCCCCCCATGCTCCTTCTGATGGGCAAGGGCTTGGTCGAGCTGTTTGCGATTGATCACCCCTCGTTCCAATAACAGCTCTCCGAGCCTCTTAGTGATGATTCGTCTGGCCATCTTCTGCGTGCCTCGCTTATCAACCTAGTTTGCTTACCGCGTCATCAACCGGCGCAGTTCCTCCGGATCACTAGAGCGCCCCACGGCATCTTCGAGGGTAATACTCCGGTTTACGTAAAGTTCATAGAGGGTTTGGTTCATCGTCCGCATTCCCTCTTTCTGGCCTGTTTGAACTACGGAGTAAAGCTGATGGATTTTTTGTTCCCGAACCAAGGAACGCACCGCGTGATTGGCCAGTAGCACCTCGGATGCCAAGACACGGCCGCGTCCGCTGGCTTTTGGAAT
>JACPAW010000151.1 GCA_016180605.1 Candidatus Omnitrophota bacterium
GCCAATGGAAGTTGCGGGCAGAACCAGACGTAACCCAGCCTCAGAATGGCTGCTAAAACGAGAATGCGTGTGACTATTTTTCTATTACTTGGCATCTTAGTGAGGCGCCCAGCGCATCTTAAGAGTACGGGCATAGCGCCAAAACCGGCTTCCCAAAAGCGTCCGAACATAGAGATTCAGGAATTCCGGATGCACGGCGATTGTGCGATGAGTCCCAACCGCTCGGCTGAGATACTGACGCGCCTGAGCCATCCGTCCATGGATGTAGCACTGGTATGCCGGCCATAGAAAAGCCCATGCTTTTGAAAAGCGCACCTTTTCGGCCAAATGACCTGCTAAAGGTTTTTCCAATAACCGATCGCGCATTTGGAACTGCTCTGCAATGTGCTGCTCGAATGACTCCGCTGTTTTTTGCCCAGGCCATGACCGAAACGCGGCAAGGGGTGCCCCTGGCAATCGTTGGAAGCACAAGCCTTCCAGGGCTGCACGCAAGCAAAAATCCCAGTCAAAAACATAATGAAGCGAGGGATCAAATAAGCCCACGCGATCTAACACGCGCCGGCGCAAGAACATCGTCGGCTGAGGAAGCGGGTTTTTCAGAAGCCACGAGACATTCACTTGCGGAACATGAATAGGTTTACCCTGGTGGTTTCCTTGCTCATCGATGATCTGAAGCGCGCCGTAGACGATGTCGCATTCCGGATGCTGGGTAAAATATTCGGCAACCCGGGAAAGCGTATGCGGAAGATAAAGATCATCGGAATTAAGATACGCCAGGATCTCTCCCTTTGTTCTGTGCCAACCCTTATTGATCGCATCGGATTGTCCGGCATCGCGCTCGCTGACCCAGCCTGACAAATTCCTTGCATAGCGCTCAATCACTGCAACGCTGTCGTCTGTCGAGAGGCCATCCATGATGAAGTATTCCAGGTTCGGATAGCCCTGCGACAGAATGGAGTGGATCGTTTGCTCAAGAAACTGGCCTTGGTTGTAGCTTGGGGTCACGATACTAATGAGCGGCCAATCTTGGGTCATCGGCGCCCGCCTGAGAGCGCGATGGCATCACGATAGGCCTTCTCCAGCAAGTCAACGAAAACAGTCTCTGAGAAACGCTCCCGCGCACGCTTTGCCGCTTCACTGCCCATCCTGGATGCCAGCAAATGATCTGCAGAGAGACGATTCATATATCCGGCAAGCTCTTTTTCATTGCGAGGCTCGAAAAGAAAACCGGTTTCTCCTTCGTCAATGAGTTCTGTATTGCCCCCGATTCGGCTGGCAATGACCGGCTTTCCTAAAAGCATCGCTTCATAGACCACACTTTCCGATGTCACCCACCATTGGGAGGGCACGACGATCGCTCGCGCATTTGCGATGCGCTCTCGCAAACCGCTGCCCCATCGGAGGGTAGAATCCGCTTCCAGGGAAAGTCGCCGCCTCTGCGCGACTTCGCGCAACCGTTGCTCATACGCAGCGGGCATACCCATCAGGTACACTCCCAAACGGCAGCCGGGCTCCAGATACTCGAGCGCTTTAAGAAACGTTTCCGTCCCTTTATTGGAAACGTACGCGGCGTAGAACACAATCGGCTCTCCTTGTGATGTGGGAATATCAAACTCCCCCAATACCATAGGGTTGAAGATCCGCCGCTGTTTTTTCGCTCCAACTCCCCACTCGCAAAGCAGCTCCCCGGTTTTCTGCCCGGTAACAAGAAAAAGATCCACGGCTTTCCATGGCTTCGTCATTTGAAGGGCCATACGCTTCAGTGCCTGAACCAATGCCCTTAAATGATTCGGCTTTCCTAGATTATTCACGCAGCCGTACCAAATTGCCCACGCCACATTGCCGTGGACGCAGCGCTTGCAGGGTAAATCCAGCCGCCGGTTATAAGCTACGTAACTGTTGCAAAAGAAATAGTAATCATTGACCTGGTAAACCACCGCAATACCGCGGCGCTTCAAAAACGGCAAAATCTGTGCGGATAAACGACCATGGACGTTATGGACATGGGCCACATCGATTTTCCGATCCTGCAAGAACCGATCCAGGCTAGCCAAGAGTCTGGGTGCGGTAATTTGCCTGACATTTTCCGCAAATTCCCCCCTCAAGCGACCCCAGGCACTCGAAGGATGCCTTTGTCCTGCAGAGAAACGCTCCGGCTCAAGCGTCTCTGCCGTCAGAGAAAGAATCTCGTGTCCGGCTTTTCGCAAAAGACCGTTGGTTCTTCGGAAAAGCTGTGCCGCTCCACCTTCAGAATCCGTATCATTGATCGCCAACACCCTCATGCGTCTGTTGATCATAAACGCTTGGGGCGTGGGGCATGGGGCATGGGACAAAAAATATGTCCCCCCGGCCCGCCTATCGCAACAGCCGGGGCGGGCACGTTCCATGTCCCATGTCCCAAAACTGCTGTTCCGTCCATATCAGCGATTGAAGAATGAATGAAACGTCTCAATCATATAGTCGACCATTTCCGGGATAATCGCAGGAGCAACCCCGACGAAGAGTGTTTGGCGCATAATCACATCCGACTGGGAAAGATCTCCCGCTACGCGCCGCTCGATATTGAGAAAGCCTGGCTGGCGCAAGATGTTGCCGCCAAAGACCAGGCGCGTTTCGATGTTCGCTGCCTCCAAGTGCCGAATCAAATTCGTTCGTTCGATGCCCTCCCGTACGGTTACCGGAAAACCAAACGGTGAAGGATTGGCTCGAGGATCCACCTGAGGAAGAACCAGATACTCCTGAAGGTCCGCAAGCCCATCGTAGAGACGCCGGAAATTGCCTCGCCTGGCTTCAATAAACGAGGCAATCTTATCGGATTGTGCCACACCGATTGCCGCTTGAAGATCGGTCGGCTTTAAGTTGTAGCCGATATTGGAATAAACATACTTATGGTCATAGCCAAATGGCAGATCTCCCAATTGCCAGCCAAAACGCTTGCCACAGGTATTGGATTTACCAGGATCGCACCAGCAATCCCGGCCCCAGTCGCGGATGGAGCGTGCGGTTTTCTTAAGGCGCGCGTGGTTGACAACGACTCCTCCTCCTTCCCCCATGGTCATTTGGTGTGCCGGGTAAAAGCTTAAAGAGGACATCGCCCCAAACGTTCCCACCAAGCGCCCCTCAAACGTCGCTCCCAATGCGTCACAGCCATCCTCGAGAAGCCATAACCGGCGGCGCTTTGCGATTTCCATGATGGCAGCGACGTCAAACGGATTGCCAAGCGTGTGCGGAAGAAAGAGTGCTCGGGTATTCGGCCCGATTGCTTGATCTACTAAAGCCGGATCGACGTTGTAAGTACCCACCACGCAATCCACGAAAACCGGTACTAATCGCTGCTGAATGATGGGAGCCAAGGTCGTTGGGAATGTCACCGCCGGGGTAATGACTTCATCCGAGGGTTTTAAAGGAGGTAAGTCATCCGCACCCAGCAGAGAGGAAATCTCCGGAGAACACAGAGTGGCCACCATGAGCAGATTAGCGGCCGATCCGGAATTGACCAAAAGAAAGCCATTGGCGCCGAAGAAAGCCTGCATCTTGCGCTCGAAAGCCTCGGTGTAGCTGCCTGCGGTAAGCCAGAAATCAAGCGAGGCATCGACGGCATTGACCAATTCCTGCGCGTCATACACCCTTCCGGAATACTGGATACGGGTTTTCCCTGGAATGAAAGGCTTTGCAGGATGCGCCTGCTGATAATAGCGGCGCACGAGCTCCAAGATCTCCGCTTTTAAAACCTGAGGCTCGCTGATGGCAGTTGGCATCATGTACTCGCGTTTTTCCCAATGCTAAAGTAGCGCATCGTTTCAGGCAATGCGGTTTGCCGCAGCCCGTTTCGGCCATCGATGAGAATGGGCCGGCGCATGGATGAAGCAAGCGTTTTCCAATCCCATCGGGCAAATTCCGGCCAAGCCGTAACCACCAGTGCCGCATCCGCTCCGGAAAGCGCCTCCTGTGGCGACTCGCAAAGTGCGACACGTCCATCGAGCCAGCCATCCTTTACTTTCCGGACGAAAGGATCGAACGCTTTTACTTCAGCCCCCCGCTGCAGCAATTGCTCAATGACAGCAAGAGCCGGGGATTCACGCAGATCATCGGTACCGGGTTTGAAGGCAAGCCCTAAAACCGTAGCGCGCGCATTCTTCAGCACTCCTAGAGCCTTTTCCGCAATCGCTACCAGCTGAGAGGGACGTTGACGATTAACACTTAAAACCGCATCCAGAAGCGGCATCGAAACAGAGTAGCCTGCAGCAAAATGTTTCAGCGCCGCAACGTCCTTGGGAAGACAGCTGCCGCCAAAACCGCAGCCGGCTTTAAGGTACTCCCCGATTCCTGCCTCATAGTTCTTTCCATCCATGCGGATGGAGAGCCTTCGATCCAGGCGAAGCCCTGCCAGGATCGTTTCCACATTCGTACCAGGAATAGCTTCGCACAAAGCCGCCATTTCATTGCTAAAAGATACCAAGTTCGCCAAGAGTGCATTGGAAGCATACTTAATCAACTCTGCGTTGCGAAGGGTCGTGAAAACCTTAGGGCAAGAAAAAGACCGGTACAACTCATCAAGCACTTGCCCGCTTCGCTCATCCTGCTGGCCAATGACGATACGGTCCGGCTTTAAGAAATCCTCAATGGCAGAGCCTTCCCGCAGGAACTCAGGATTCATGCACAATCCAAATTCCCCAACCGTCTTTTTGGAGTGTTCCTCAATAAGAGAGCGCACCGTCGTATCGGTCGTTCCGGGAATGACGGTACTTTTAACGGCAACAACACGGTAACTTGAAAGTCCCTTTAATGCAGCACCCACCTGCTCGGAAACCACGCGCAAAGCCCGCAGATCAATGGATCCTTCCTTTAATGGGGTGCCCACAGCAAGCAAAATAAGCTCGCTTTTTTCTACCGCTTGTGAAATATCGGCTAAGGTTTCAAGCCGGCCTTGAGCCAACACTTGGCCCAAGAGTTCTTCAAGCTGCGGCTCGTAAAAAAGAGGCTTTCCTCTGCGGATGGCCTCTAAACACTCTGCGTGGACATCCACCAGATAGACGCGGTGCCCCACCGAAGCCAAGCAGACGCCGGTTACTAAGCCCACATGTCCTGCACCAATAATCGCGACTTTCATATCACGAACTCACGCAACTTATGGGACATGCAAAACCAAAAACATGTCCCACAGCCTATGCCCCATGTCCCAAAAGTATCGTCTCAATCCACCGCCCACTCATTTCTCTGCGCTCACTTTACTATCCTTCTGTGTGCCGAATGCCGTTTGCTGCACTTGATACGACGCGAGGGTGCGGTGCAACCCTTCACTGAGATTAACCGTTGGCTTCCATGCGAATTTGCTGCGTAGCTTGGTCAGATCCGGGCAGCGCCGCTTAGGCACATCGGCCACATAGTCGCGATCGGCACTCAGGCGGTATTCAATCTCAAGCCACGGCGGGCCACCGGCTGTTTCTCGCGCACACTCGGCGACTTGGCGCATGCTCAGCTCTTCTGCATCGTTACCCACGTTGAATGCCTCTCCATTGGCATCCGAAAGCAGAATCAGCCACATGGCACGGATGGCATCGCGCACGTAGCAAAAAGCCCGCGTGGGCGTGCCATCGCTGAACAACACAATCGGCTTTTTATCCAGCATCGCACTGACCAAATCCGGAATGATGCGCCCA
>JACPAW010000152.1 GCA_016180605.1 Candidatus Omnitrophota bacterium
GCCGTCGCGCTGGGCGCGGAGTAGCGGATTTCTAAGGAACGATCGGGTGTGCCCAATAAAAGTAGGCGCAACGGGCAAGTCAAACAGCAGTTCGATTTGCGAAGCAAATCGGCGGGGGGAAGGCGCATTGCCGATGAGAAACACGGTCAACTCCCCTTCTGGTATAAACTCCTCAACCAGTGCCGCTCCAGGGCAATGATCGTGCAGCCAGCGCAGGCGATCGGACAATGCTTTTTTATTCTCAACCACTGCCCCAGCATCGATTCCACGACCTGATCCTTCGAAGCGCGGTTTTACAATCAAAGGAAATTGAAGCCGCAGCGGATGCGGCGGATTCTGCGGATCATGGATAGCCACCCACCCTGGCGTTGCCAAGCCTGCTTCCATTGCCAGCTGCTTGCATAAAACTTTATCCAATCCTACGGATAATGCCAAGGCATCGGAGCCTACATAAGACACTTTGAAAAGATCCAGAAGGGTGGGCATCCACGCTTCCCGGCATCGTCCGTGTGTTCCTTCCGCAATGTTAAAGACTAACTCGATTCCCGATAGATGACCGGGATGGCGCCAAATAGCCTCGGCATTTCCCAGCCGTGTTACCCTATGTCCGAAACTTTGCAAAGCAGCTTCCAGCGCATCCAGGGTCTTGGGTGGATCGAATTCCGCCTGCCGCTCATCCGCCGGGTCCGTCTGAAGGTCAAAGGCTAGTCCAATATGCATCGGGATTGTATTATACACGGGTGCTTGGAATTTGACAGTCTGCCGACGGGGCGACTATACTTAGAGCCCACAAGCATAAAAGACAAGCAGAAGATAGGGGCGGATGGCGGAACTGGCAGACGCGACGGTCTCAGAAGCCGTTGGGGCAACCCGTGGAGGTTCAACTCCTCTTCCGCCCATTTCATTTCGGAGGCGTTCCTGCTAGTGCCACCCTGATAAGTGCTAGGCGGTACTATTAGGAACGCCTCCTAAACTCAGGGCATGGTGCTTTGCCAAGCGCACGTACTTCTTGACCCACCCCCGGATATAAGCCAGCTCTTCCTTCCTGACGGGCCGGATGATCTTTGCCGGTGTTCCGACTGCTAAAACGCGCGGCGGAATTTTGGTCTTCTCAAGTACCACACTGCCTGCTCCGATAATCGCTTCTTCTCCAACGCAAGCCCCGCTTAAGACAATCGCACCGATGCCGATCATCGCACCTGTTTCGACCACGCAACCATGGAGATTCACATGGTGGCCTACATGCACGTCATGACGGATCAGGCAGGGATGATGATCATCGACATGCAGGATCGAGCCATCCTGAATATTCGTCCGCTGGCCGATTTCGATGCGGTTGACATCCCCGCGCAGGACACAGCCGTACCAGATGCTGGCGTTTTTTCCAAGCCGCACGCGTCCGATCACATCCGCGCTAGGAGCGATGAACGCTGTAGGAGAAACGACCGGTCGCACTCCCCGATAGCTCCATATCATCTTTAATTAGTCCTCTAGGTAGTAGTCAACGATGCTCAGACGCCTCTGCTCGAGCATCTTTGCCAAATAGGCGGCATCTTCTGCGTTAGAATACTGTCCGCTTGAAACCGCAGCCGTGATTTGGGGAAACGAAAATCGGGCTAGACGTTTGACTATCCAGCGCGCATCCTCCTCATTCATTTCTTTAAACGCCAGGTTTGGAGCATAGGGTTTCCAGCGATTCGGTTCCACACTGTTGGAAAACAAACCGACGCTTCGGCTAATAGGCTGATCGCTTGGATCGCATGCCGGCCGATGCATCCCCAATGTGATGAGCTTCAATGAAACTTCCTTAAGGTCCACTTGATTCAACCAGCCGGCACACGGTCCTTTTGGGCCGGCCTGCCCTGCGTCGGCACCCAGGGCGGTCCCAAAATCAATCAAGTAACCTATCGTCTGCTGGCCATCCCAGACCAAAAGAGAATTATGATCTTTGGTATCGATGTTGTTAACCCAGGCGTAGGCCACTTTTAAAGCGCGCATCTCGGTGCAATCTCGGAAACGCTTAAAAGAAGCTGGGCCCAAGACCTCTCCATCCACCAAGCGACTGGCGGATACCCGAAAACTTCCCTCCTGCAACCTCGCCTCTAGCAATTGATCCAACCTTTCTTGGGTTAACGTCGTGGCGATCTCTTCTCCAATGAGCAAGTCTTGTCGATGGACCACCACGATTTCGTAGCTCGGGACATGGTAACCCAGCGCGTAAAGCAACTTGCTGGTGACCACTTCTGCTCCGGATAAAAGCTCGGGCGCTTCCAATGGATCCAGCTTAAACAGATAGGCTCTGCCGCGTGCGTCTTTCACAAAAAAACCAGGCGTTTTCCCTTCATCTTTGGCGCGAGTAATTTGAAACGGCGGCTGCGGCAAATCCTGGGGGCTAGTCGGCCCCCAACGGACTTGCTCTGCGGAAAGCATGGAAGGATCCCGAACATCTACGAAATTGCTCGCCGTCAGCTGTCCCTCTTCCAAATTCAAAGAGCGCACCGGAACGCCAAAAAAACGGCGGAATATCCGGCCCGCATGGAACAACCCTGCCACTTGAGAAGTGACGGTAACGTCGAACAGATGCCAGGCAATGGGCTGGCGGTGAATGGATGGCTTCTGGCTAATGCAACAAGGCTTTCCTCCCCATTGCCGCGGCCAGGAAGCACAGCCGGCCGATGCCAAAAGACACAGGCTGAGAATCCAATGGAGGGATTTCTTGGAACTCATCCCCACACCTGCTGGAGGCCCCACCAAAGGTGGAGCCGTGGATTGACAACCATGGATAGAATCGACTGCCAGTCAATCCTGGCAGTGCCGGACAATTGTTTTTTCTCAGTAGCGGCACTGCCACCAGCAGGTGTGGGGATCATGAGGGCTTCTTAGCCAAGCTCATCGCCACTTTCGCTGCTGCGGAAACGGCACCACTGCGGTTCAAGGCTTGCTCTACGGTTTGGCGCATGCTGGGCAACTGCATCTTCCCTACAGCGCATAAGGTCGTAATGCTCAGCCAGCAGTTGTGGTCCCAAACGGCCCGTTGCAGAACGTGGTGCGCATCGGATACTTCTTCAGGTGGAAGCTTCTGTACTTGAAATACGGAGAGAAACACATCTTCATCGAGAATCGGAAGAAGACTCATGCGCATGGTTGGATCGATGAGATTATCCAACAACTCGATGGCATCGGAGCGCAGATAAGAATCGCTGCTCTGCATCTGTTCGTAGACCAAATGGATATCTTCCGGCCGGTACATCAGCATGAGCAATCGGAATACCTGTTCCACTGATTCTTGCATCAATGCCTTAAGAAGCTCTAAAACCGGCTCATCCGCTTCCACCGGTCCAGCTTGATGGTAACGATAAATGGCCGCCACCTTGGCGATGCGCTGATAGTTTGCCACTTCTCCATCGATTGCCCTGCGGGTAAGCCGCGGCGGAAATTCCAGGGGCCTTCCTCCTAAACGCAGCTTAACCAGCTCGCGAACCAATTCTTGCCGCAGAAGCGCATCCCGCTCCAGCACCATGATGCTGAAAAGATCATCCACGATGACTTGCGTTCCCAGGCGTCCCAACAAACGAATGGCCTGAGCGCGCTTTGCCATGGACTCATTAGGATTGCAAATGGTCTCCTTGAGATTCTCCACTTCACTTCCTAACTCCACAGCACTCACAGAACGGCTCTCATAAACCATAAGCCCTGAGAGCAAGTCTTTCCCTGCCTGGATATCAACACCTGCCGAGCGCAGGAAACGATCCAGCAAGGATAACTTACGAACCGCAGGCTGGCTTTCGGTCAACGCCCCGAACGGATCCGCAAAATGAGTGGTCTTAAGAGATTCTCCGAAGACGCCAACACTCACTGAATCTGCGACGGCAGCAGGTGTTCGTTGAGCCACCGCTTTTGCCTGCAACAGCGTTCGAATCATCGTCACATAATCCCGACGCAGGTAAACGGCAGCTGCAAGCCAGGCCAGTAACAAAGGAATCGTCACATAACTGAGCACAATAGGCGGCGCATGGAACACATCCAGCAACACTAATCCAAGGACTGCCGCGATCCCTTTGCCGAAACGGAACACCACCATATCAATGAAGGGCTTAACCTTGTAGCGAATGGAGCGATCGATGGGAAGATACAGAACTTCCTTAGTGGTCTGCTGAAGAGAATAATTCAGAGAGCCGTCGAAGAGTTCCGTAACGGCTGCCAGCCAGAACACAGGGTACAGCACCATCCCCAAACAACCGCCTAAGACCGTAATCGGCAACACCAGTAGGGAAACAGAAAGCCCCCACCGACAGAGAATCCAGCTCGTCAGGAAAAATTGAACGATGAAGGCAAGAACATTCATCCCGCCAAAGAAAAGGCTAATGAACGTCGTCTTGGCGTCCGCACTCGGAAACTGCTGTTCCAGGAAGGGATTGAACTGGTAATAAACCAGAGTCGCGATGATTTTGTTCAGGGCCACAATGCCAATCAGCAGAAGAAGATATCGGGAGGAAAAAATTGTTTCCGTAAAACCGTGCAGATCTTGCAGGAAACTTCCTGGATGGGCATGGGAGTGTTCTGGATCTGCCGCCCGATCCGGGGCTAATTTCCAAAGCTCCTGCACCACCGCCCAGCTTACCGCGAGGATGCATCCGGATAGAAGCAGCAAGTGCTGGGTCCCCAAAATTTGTGCTCCTAACGCAGCGATCGAAGAGCCGACGATGCCTCCTAGAATACCTCCGGAGCCGATGAATCCAAAGAGGCGCTTTGCTTCGCGCGGCCGGTATAAATCATTAGCCACAAGCCAGAAAAGCGTTACGACCAGGACGGAGAAAATCGCCACCCAAACGTAAAAGGCTCCTGCCACCCACCGAAATGGAAAATACAGCAACCCCCAGAACACCGCGAGGATCGCGATAATCACCCAAAAAGAAAGACTTACCAAGCGGGGCTTCTCGAGACGATCGACTAAGTGAGCAAAAAGAGCCACGACCGGTCCCATCAGAAGCACGCAAACAAGATCGGCATAGAGCACCGAATGAGAACCTAACTCTCCTAGAATTAAAGAGCGGCTGACCGGCTTAATCACATAGTAAGCGGTGATAATGAGGAAGAAATAAAGGAAGGTCAGCAATACCTTCCGGCCTTCTCCCGACCGGATCTGCACAAATCGCTTGGATATAAAGCCAATCGTCCGATGCATAAGTTCAGCACACAGCTATCAGCACACAGCACTCAGAAAAAGCAACTGCATCCTTAAACCTGTAATCCCTGTTAGGGGCTCAACGCGATGACGGACGTCATCCGCCCGGCGGATTGGCCATCGCGGCGAAGCGACCACCACAGCTTGACTTCGCAACAGCTGCATTGGCCGCAGTCGAATATGTGACTTTCCAAAACACCGCATTCCCGAAGCTGAGACAGGGCTATGGCTGTCAGGTCGCAAGTCAGCTGCCCCTCTTTCCTGCGCACAAATGAGCCGAAGGTGTCCAAGAATTCCTTGCCGACTGCATAACAGCAAGCACGGATACCCGGACCAATCGCCACGTGGATATCCTGGACGTTCGCTTGGCAAAGCTGCCGGAATATCCCTAATAAGCGAGCGGGCAGCTGAAGGGCTAAGCCACGCCATCCCGCATGAGCGATGGCAACCACTCCGCG
>JACPAW010000153.1 GCA_016180605.1 Candidatus Omnitrophota bacterium
AGTTTTGGGACATGGGACATGGGACATGGGACATGCTTTTATTTTTGCATGCCCCATGTCCCAAGAGTTTCGGATGTGTTTTGCGTCCCATGTCCTAAGGCTCTCAATTAAGATAGAACAGCACGGCGTTACCTTTGGCTGCAGCATTTTGGTAAAACTGGACAAGCCGCAAGTAATTCTCCAACAAGTAAGTCAAAGCTTCATCATTTTCATCCCAAATTTCCGGGTAGATATCAGCCTGTTTGAATTGGGCTGGGTCAAATCGTTTGCGCAGTTCATCTGCTGGCAGCACTGCCAGGGCTTGGGATGCTTCCCTAACCTGCTCTGAGGTTAGAAAACGTACAGGCCCGTAACCTACGTCATCCCCGATTTCCTTGCCGCCTAAGACCGCATAGGCAAGAGGCGGTTTGCCCGTCCATGGATCGCCCGTTAACAAAAAATGAAGGCCGTGCCAAGCTTTATCCACATCCAGAAGCTCACCGGATGCGACAAGCGGTTCATCACTCGCACCATCCTCAGGATAAAGAAGCGAGTGGATGGTTGAGGGATCCTTCTGAATTTCCTGAAGCTGCTTGGGGCTTATTTGCCGGAAGTTACCAATCATGCTCGCCATGGCATCCGGCCCGGCGACCAAAAGTGCACCGATGATGGCAACACTCATACAATTCAGTTTATTAGCCATATCGCTAATATTATAGGACTCACCCGGTACTCCGGAGGCGTTCCTAATAGTAACGCCTGCTCTGTTAGGACGGCCCATTGGGAGCGCCTCCAGTTACGTTTAAAAACTCCTTGCGAAATTTGAGGAATTTTTCCCTGGACAGATAGACCGTCATATCATCTCGTGAGAGTTCCACTTTGGAATCCAAGAAATTTGAGGAATTTTTCCCTGGACAGATAGACCGTCATATCATCTCGTGAGAGTTCCACTTTGGAATCCAAGAAGTGTTTCTTCATGTATTGGACTCTTCTATCTATCTTTCGATATTCCCTTTTCTTCCATTCATCGCTTTTATTCCATTTCTTCTTCCACTCATTAACAAGGCCATGTTCTCTTTCTTTGTTATAACCAAAGATGATCCCTCTTTGTAGATGAACTCCCCGATATCCGACTGACCCTTGTGGAAGAATCTTCCGCACCGTGACCTTAAGAAACTTTTGGAGATTTCTCCATTCCTTCGTTGACAGTTCGAGTGTTGTGCTCTGTCCACCGGATCGGAAATCAATATAAGCGGTACCGTATTTCGGACTCGAAATCAAGAATTCGGATCTACGCGGTGAGAAACCGCTAAATATCTGCCTAAGCAACCGTTTTTCTGCTTTCTTATCCATCGTGCGTCTCCATTATTAGCGGAGCAACAAAATGTTTCCCATTTAGGGTTTTGTTTGGCTGCTCTGCTGCAAGGCGATTGCTAGCTGTAGCAAACTGAAAAGGTGTGGGTCGCGGTAGACAATGTCCCTTCGCTGGACGGATAGTACCCACACTTCTTTAAAGCGCGCATGGATGGTATAAACGACACGATACCTGCCAAAACGGATTCTCCAGAGCATACTTGTGGTTCCGCGCAATGGAGTTCCAAGCAGATGAGGAGCGCGGGCTAATCTATGGTCGACTGCCTTTGCGATCGACTCAACGGTTGAACGAGGAATTCTGGCTAGGTCAGCCCGGATAGCCGGGTGCCAGACGATTTTATAGGTAGGCGAGCCTACTTCTTCCGGTTTTTTCGACCCTTGTTCCATCGTAAGATTTGCTCAGTGGATAGGGCATCGTCCCGCCGAAAGGTTCCAAGCCGCTCCTCGGCAACCTCAGCTAGGGCTAAGTCTTCGGAAAGCTCGATGGCATATTTTACCAACCGCGAAACCACTTGCGACAACGACGCATGCTGCGTTCTGGAGAACTGTCGAAGAATGCTGTACGTTGCGGGTTCAAATGGGACATTGACTCTTGGAAGCGTTGTTGGCATGGTTTGTGTCCTTCTCTTAGCGCGCTCGCCCTTACTCGTTTTTCGGTACGACTTAAGTGTAACACTTGTGTTACACTTTTGTCAAGCCTCGTTTCCTATTAACGCATGAGAGTGACTTCGCCCATTTCAAAAGCACGATGGATGCCAGAGTCGAGGCGAACCACGAGGCGGCCGCCTTCATCCAAATCCGTTGCCGTGCCCTGAAGCTGGTCGGTTCCCGCGGTGATCTGAACCGGCTGCCCAAACCCGCCCATCCAGGGGCGAAGGGATTCCCGGATAGGAGCGAAGCCTTTTTGCGTCCAGACATCGTACCACGTAGAAAACCTTCGGCACAAACCGACGATGATATCTTCGCGGCTGCAATGAGAAGCTCCTTCTGCCAAAAGGGATGTGGAGCCATCCGGCAGTTTGGCAGGATCGGTTGTCACGTTGATTCCCACTCCGATGATGACTAGGGGGCGGGGGGGCCGCGAAACCAGCGTTTCACGGCACTCCCTCACCAGCGAAGATTGTGCTGGCTCGGTCGCAAGGGGCGAGGGGCGAGGGATTGAGGATACCGTTTCTATCAAGGTGCCACCAAGCTTCTTACCGTGGATAAGCAAGTCGTTAGGCCAGCGAATGGAAGGATACAGGCAAGCACTATCGCGCAGTATCTCCGCTAACGCCAATCCCATAACCAGCGAAAGTTGGGGTACTTCGGCGAATGGACGCTTGGGTTTCAAGATAAAAGAGCAATACGCCCCTCCAGGGGGTGATTCCCAACTGCGGCCTAGTCGGCCTCTGCCTTGCTTTTGCCGCTCAGCGACGATCAAAATACCCTCGGTATC
Source organism: Candidatus Omnitrophota bacterium (assembly GCA_016180605.1). Classification (GTDB taxonomy): domain Bacteria; phylum Omnitrophota; class Gorgyraeia; order Aquiviventales; family Aquiviventaceae; genus JACPAW01. Next base: position 2,792 of record JACPAW010000153.1, read on the forward strand.
TTCTTGGGCAATCAACCGGCGAGCCTCATCCATGGTGGAATCAAGCTCCGTGAAAGCATAAATCGACTCTGCGATTGGCACGCTCAAATTGCAGCCTTTTGGCGCACAGAAGCATTTCTTCTTCAAGCTCCGATACAACCCGCCGCAAGTCATGCTGTTCAAGCGATTGCCCTGTTTGTTCTGCGGTGAAGGACTCCGCTTGCCGGGCTGTTTCGATGCTTTCGCGGATCGCCTTGACGATGCTTGTCGGAGTGACCCCGTACTGTTCATTGTAAGAAAGCTGCCGTGTTCTTCGGCGGCTGGTTTCTGCAATCATCTGGCGCATGGCACCGGTCAGCTTATCGGCGTAGAGAATGACCTCTCCGTTGACGTTTCGTGCAGCGCGGCCGGCAACCTGGATCAGCGAGGTCGCAGAGCGCAAAAAGCCCTCTTTGTCAGCGTCGAGAACTGCGACGAGCGAGACTTCCGGCAAATCCAGTCCTTCGCGTAATAAGTTGATTCCCACAAGGCAATCGAACTCTCCCTTGCGCAAATCCCGCAGGATTTCCACGCGTTCGATGGCGTCGATGTCCGAGTGGAGGTATTTGACCCTAAGCTTCGCCTCGGAAAGATACTGTGTTAAATCCTCGGCCAAACGCTTGGTGAGTGTGGTCACCAGCACCCGTTCCTTGCGTTCCGCACGCAAGCGTACGCGTTCAATCAGGTCATCGATCTGCCCATTCGAAGGCTTAATCGTGATTGCCGGGTCGATAAGGCCGGTAGGACGAATGACCTGCTCGATGATTTCTTTGCCGCTGTGCTTTAGCTCATAAGGCCCCGGTGTTGCCGAAATAAAGACCACTTGGTTCAGCAGCGATTCGAACTCCTCAAAGCGCTGCGGCCGGTTATCCAGGGCCGAAGGAAGCCTGAAGCCGTAAGTGACCAGGGTTTCTTTGCGGGCACGGTCGCCTTCATACATTCCCCGGATCTGGGAAACCGTGACGTGGGATTCATCGATGATCAGTAAATAATCTTTCGGGAAATAGTCGATGAGGCACGAGGGGCGCGATCCGGGTGGCCTGCCGGAGAGGTGTCGGGAATAGTTTTCCAACCCGTGGCAAAACCCTAGCTCCCGCAACATTTCCACATCGTAAGTCGTGCGGGACTGCAAGCGCTGTGCTTCCAAGAGCTTTCCCTGCTCCTGGAAACGGCGGACGCATTCGCGCATTTCTTCCAAGATATTCTGGCAGGCGCTTTCGATTCGATCCCGGTCGGTGAGAAAATGTTTGGCAGGATAGATGGCGATTTGCTCAAGGGTGCCTAGGGTTTCTGCGGTTATGGGATGGATTTCCCGGATGCGGGATACCGTTTCTTGCTCTAGCTCAATGCGATAGCCGGTTTGTCGATAGGCAGGATACACATCCACGACGTCCCCGCGCACCCGGAAGGTTCCGCGCTTAAAGTCCACATCATTTCGGGTGTAATGGATGCCAATAAGCCAAGAGAGCAGCTCATCACGCCGTAGTGGCGCTTTGGTTTTCACCCAGACCATTTGGTTTCTATATTCTTGTGGATCCCCGAGATTATAGATGCAGGAAACGCTGGCCACGATTAAGGTGTCGCGACGGGTAAGAAGAGAGCTGGTTGCAGACAGGCGTAGCCGATCTAGATCGTCGTTGATAGCGGAATCTTTTTCAATATAGGTGTCCGTCTGGGGAACGTAGGCTTCCGGCTGGTAGTAATCGTAGTAGCTGACGAAATATTCAACGGCGTTTTGGGGAAAAAGGCTTTTGAACTCGCTATAAAGCTGGGCTGCGAGAGTCTTATTGTGCGAGATGACCAAGGTGGGGCGGTTGATGTGGGCAATCAGGTGGGAGACGGTAAATGTTTTGCCGGAACCCGTCACGCCAAGCAGAGTTTGAAACTTCTTTTGGTCTTGGATGCCGCGTGTGAGGGCTTCGATTGCCTGGGGTTGATCCCCCTTGGGGGTCAGATCGGTAACGAGCTGGAAGCGGTCCATAGATCAGTGACCAGTGGTCAGTGACTAGTGGTTAGTGAAGAGTAAACAGAAAATTTTGGATTCAATTTTATTTTAACTGACTACACGTAGTGAGAGATCGAGTGTGGGAGCTGCGCGGGTGAGTAATCCCACGGAGATCCGCTCCACCCCTGTGCGGGCAATGGCACGGATATTCGCAAGAGTAATTCCTCCCGAGGCTTCCAGCTGTGGCAAACGGCTTACGATGCGCGGTAAACGGTTCCGCACGGCAACGGCTTTGCGGATATTTGCCACGGACCAATTATCAAGCAGGATGCTATCAGGATTTGCCGCCAAGGCTTCGCGAAATTCCTGCATGTCGGTGACTTCTACTTGAATAAATGTTTTTGGATTGTGCCGCCTGGCCATCTGGATTGCTTGGGTAATTGCTTTCTTGCGGCCTGCCCTATTCAGACGCAGCGCATGGATTTGGTTTGTCTTAATAAGAATGGCATTCGATAGTCCCATGCGGTGATTGTATCCTCCACCGATGCGCACCGCGTACTTCTCCAGAATCCTTAGCCCCGGCAGAGTCTTGCGCGTGTCCAATAAGTGCACGGAGGATGAGGACATCTGCTGGATAAATCGGCGGGTTTGGGTGGCGATTCCCGATAGGTGCCCTAGCAAATTCAGCGCGCTTCGCTCGGCAGAAAAGATGGAACGGGCTTTGCCTTTCACGGTCAAGAGGGTTTGGCTCGGTGCTATGACAGCTCCTTCCTTGCATTGAATGGTGCAGCGCAGCGAGGGGTCGAATGTCTGAAAGGTCCAGGCTGCAACCGGAGCACCGGCGAGTACCCCCTCTGAGCGCGCCATGATCCGTGCCACTACGCGGCTTTGCGGCGGAATGATGGCCCTGGAAGTCAAATCATGATAAGCCCCATCTTCCTTAAGGGCCAATTGAATGATCGGCGAAACCATCTTACGGCTGAGGGTTTGCATCAAAGAGGCGCTTTCTACATGCTTCGTAAAACGGTAAGGTGGCTGCTGAATTTCTTAAGAGTGTCTTGAAGCTGTGCCTGGCGGAGCCTCGTTTGCTCAATGACTTCGGCTGGGGCCTTCTGGGTAAACTGAGTATCTTTAAAGCGCACTTCTATCTGAGTCAATTGATATTGGGTTTCCTCGACTTTTTGTTCCAGGCGGAGCAGCTTATCCGTCACGTGCCGCTTGCTTGTAAGAAGCACGGAAGGCCGGCTCTCTACCGGAACATTCAGCTCCGCTTTCGTGTTGCGTATGGCGGTGACGATGCTCTGGACTAACTCAAAATCCGCTTCGGTATTGGCATCGATTGCGGCTTTCTGCACCGTCGGCCACTTGGCGATCATAAGCGAGCTTCGAGAGTCTTCTAAGTGCTGCCAAAGTTCTTCGGTGACAAATGGCATGATGGGGTGAAGCAGCCTGAGGCTCGTTTCCAGAAGATATCTTAACTGGATGTTCGTCCATACACGTGTGGCAGTATCCTGTAGCTGAATTTTTGCAATTTCCAGGTACCAGTCGCAGAAATCATGCCAAATAAAGTCATACAAAGCATTAGCCGCATCATTAAACAGGAATTGATCAAGTGAAGCGGTTACGCGTTCGATGGTTCGGTTCAGCCGTGGCAAAATTGCGTCCTGCCGCAAAGCGCTCTTCAGAAAGGAAAATATCCTGGCCGATGGCGGTTGCGGTTACCAGCGTGTAGCGCAACGCATCAGTTCCGTAGGCTTCGATGATCTTCAAAGGATCGATGATGTTTCCCAGCGACTTCGACATCTTTTTGCCGGTCATATCCCGCACCGTGCCATGGATGTAGACATAATGGAATGGGGGTTTCTTCATGCAGTAATAGCCGGCCATGACCATGCGTGCGACCCAGAAGAAAATGATTTCCTGGGCAGTCACTAAGGTGTCTGTCGGGTAGAAATAATCCAGCTCGGGTGTTTTCTTGGGCCAGCCCAGTGTGGAGAAAGGCCACAGCCATGAGGAAAACCAGGTGTCGAGGACATCTTCATCCTGCGTGAGGTCGGTATTACCGCAAGTCGTACACCGCTCAGGGCGCGTCTTTGAAACCATCACACCCCGTTCTGGGCCATGGGCCATGGGACGTGGAGCGTGGGAAGGCGGTTCCTGCCCCCCGCCCCCCGCCCCCCGCCCCGCGTAGCAATTTTTGCAGTAGTACACAGGTAACCGATGGCCCCACCAGATCTGGCGGCTGATACACCAGTCCTCGATGTTTTCCATCCAGTTCAAATAAACCTTTGTCCATCGTACCGGCGCAAAGCGAATGGTTCCGTCTTTGACTGCTTGAATGGCGGGCTTTGCCAGCGGCTTCATTTTGACGAACCATTGAGGGCTCAGCCGAGGCTCAATGGCCGTGTGGCAGCGATAACAGTGCCCTACGTTGTGCACGTGTTCATCGATGCGTCCCAAGAAGCCTTGTTGCTCCAGGTCCACAATGAGTTTGCTGCGGCAATCGAATCGATCCAGGCCCTCGTAAGCCGCCGGTACATTCGTCATGTGCGCATCGTCCGTCATGACGTTGATGAACTCCAGGCGATGTTTTTTTCCAAGCTGAAAGTCTACAGGGTCGTGCGCTGGAGTGACCTTGACAGCACCCGTGCCAAATTGGGGATCCACCGCTTCATCGGCAATAATCCGAATTTTGCGATTCACGATAGGGACGATGGCATGCTTGCCGATCAGAGCTTTGTACCGCTTATCCTTCGGATGCACGGCGATTGCCGTATCTCCCAGCATCGTCTCAGGCCGAGTCGTTGCGACTTCAATAAAAGCCGGGGCGTGGGGCGTGGGGCGTGGGGCGTGGGAGGAAGGTTCCCGCCCCCTGCCCCTTGCGACCGAGCCAGCACAATCTTCGCTGGCGAGGGAGTGCCGCGAAACGCTGGTTTCGCGCCCCCCCTTCCCCTCCAACGGGTATTTGATGTGGTACAGCTTTCCCTGTGTTTCCTGCCGAGGGGCTTCCTCATCCGAGAGCGCTGTTTGGCATCGTGGGCACCAGTTAATGATGTATTGACCACGGTAAATCAGGCCATCCTCGTAGAGCCGGATGAATGCTTCCGAAACCGCCTCAGAGAGACCCTCATCCATCGTAAAGCGCGTGCGGCGCCAGTCGCACGAGGAGCCCAGGCGCTTGAGCTGATAAAGGATGGTGTTGCCGTACTTTTCCTTCCAATCCCATACCCGTTGAACGAATGCCTCGCGCCCTAAGTCCTGTCGCTTCTTTCCTTCTTTGGCAAGATCCCGCTCCACCACATTTTGCGTGGCAATCCCCGCATGGTCGGTGCCTGGGACCCATAAGGCGTTGAGCTCTTGCATGCGCCGGTAGCGGATCAAAATATCTTGAATCGTATTATTCAGCGCATGCCCCATGTGGAGAATGCCGGTGACGTTAGGAGGGGGAATAACAATGGTATAGGGTTTGCGCTTGGAATCCACCTTGGCTTGGAAAAGACCTTGGGATTCCCACCATTGATACCGGGGTTCCTCGACGTCCTTTGGGTTATATTGAGGAGGCAGTTCCATTATCTAGATAGCACACAGCAATCAGCACACAGCAAACAGAAATTATATGTGTGTCTTAATATTCTTTCTGTGTGCTGTGTGCTGTGTGCTGTTTGCTTGGTCTTTGAGCAGCTTGTACTCAATTGAGTCCACAAGGGCTTGCCAACTGGCTTCGATGATATTTTCGGATACCCCTACCGTTCCCCAGGAGTCATGCTCATCCTGGGATTCGATCAGCACGCGCACTTTGGCAATAGAACTGCTTGAGTGCCTTTCGAATGGCATTGTCCAAGGCGTTGACCGGGCCATCGCCTTCGGCGGCAGTCTGTTCGGCAATGCCATCGACACGGACCTTGATCGTCGCTTCAGAAACCACCCGCGATCCGTGCTTTTCCATGATGATGCGGAAGCTCTCCAGCGTGAAGAAAGGCTTGAAGCGTTTCAGCTGGCGCTTCAGAAGAAGCTCCAGAGATCCTTCGGCGGCTTCGAAGTGATAACCCTCGTGCTCGAGTTGTTGCAAGAGCTTCAGCAGACGCTTTGCTTGAGGAGTTTCTTTCGTCAAATCCAGAGCCAAGTCCTTTGCTTTAAAAACTAAAGAGGAGCGGCCGGAGAGCTCAGAGACGAGAATGCGCCGTTCGTTTCCAATCAAGGCAGGGTCGATGTGCTCGTAAGTCCGCGGGTTTTTCATCACCGCATTGACGTGGACCCCTCCTTTGTGGGCAAAAGCAGCCGCTCCGACAAAGGGTTGGTGGGGATGCTGCGCCATGTTGCTGACCTCAGCAACGTAATGGGCGGTTTCTGTCAGTTCCTTGATCTTGTCATCCGCAAGACAACTCAACCCCATTTTCAACTGGAGTACCGAGATGAGAGAGACCAGATTGGCGTTGCCGCAGCGCTCGCCATAACCGTTCATCGTTCCCTGCACTTGGACGCAGCCTGCGCGGACTGCGGCAATGGCGTTGGCTACCGCAAGATCGCTGTCGTTATGGGTGTGGATGCCAAGCGGAACCGAAAGCGCTTGCTTGACCTGTGCCGTAATTTCGGTGATTTCATGCGGCAGGCTGCCTCCATTCGTATCGCAAAGAGCGATGCTTTCCGCTCCTGCTTCTACGGCTGCTTTTATCGAGGAGAGTGCATAAGAGGCATCTTCTTTGTGCCCATCGAAGAAATGCTCGGCATCGTAAATGACGCGGCGGCCATGGCGCGATAAGAAAGCAACGGAATCCGCGATGAGTTTTAAATTTTCATCCAGGCTGATTCGCAGTACATCGCGCACGTGCAGGTTCCAGCTTTTGCCGAATATCGTCACGATGGGTGTTTCGGCCTCAAGCAGAGCTCTAAGGTTGGAATCTCGAGAGGCGTTTGAAGCATAGCGCGTGCTTCCGAAAGCAGTCAAAAGAGCGTTTCGCAAACGCAGTTTCTTCGCCCGCTTGAAAAATTCCGCATCCTTTGGATTGGAGCCTGGCCAGCCCCCCTCGACATAATGGACTCCCAATTCATCGAGCTTCTGGGTGATGTGCAGCTTATCTTGGACCGAGTAGGAGATTCCCTCGGTTTGGGCGCCATCGCGAAGGGTGGTGTCGTAGAGTTGGAGGGCTGTCATGTTCGGCTCGTCAGCAATCAGCTCGTCAGAAGTAAGTAAATAGTCTCAAGTGTGCTTCCGGCGCATGGGGGCGTGGTTCAAGCCAAAGGCTCGGTGCACGGCGCGTACCGCGCGCTCGGCGTGGATCTTGCGGATGACGCATGAGATTTTGATCTCGGAGGTGGAGATCATCTCGATATTGACACGCTCATGGGCCATCGCTTCGAACATCTTAGCGGCCACACCGGAGTGGCTGCGCATTCCGATCCCCACGATAGAGAGCTTTGCCACTTCCTCATCCGTGGTGACCTCTCCGGCTCCGATGCGGTGGGCCACACTGCGGCTGACGCGCAGGGTTGCAGGCAAATCGCTCTTGACGACGGTAAAAGAGACGTCCGTCGAGCCCTCGCGGCTGACGTTCTGCACGATCATATCGACGTTAATTCCTTTGGCGGCCAGCTCCTTGAAAATCTCAGCGGCCATGCCAGGCCGATCCGGAACGTCGCGAATGGTAACCTTGGCTTCATCGCGCTGCAGGGTCACGCCGCTGACTACGATGTCTTCCATGGATTTTGCCGTTTTCTGAATCATGGTTCCCTCCCGAAGTGAGAAGCTGGATCGCACATGCATGGGAATATCAAACCGTTTGGCCACAAAGATGGAGCGCGCCTGCATTACTTGGGCCCCCAGAGAAGCCATTTCCAACATTTCATCATAGCTAATGGCCGAAAGCTTGCGCGCCTGGGGCACGATGCGCGGATCGGCCGTATAGATGCCTTCGACATCGGTGAAAATTTCGCAGACGTCCGCCTTAAGCGCTTTGGCCAAGGCAACCGCTGTTAGGTCCGATCCGCCACGGCCAAGGGTCGTGATGTCTTGGTTTAGGTTCACCCCCTGAAAGCCGGCAACGATGACGATGCGGCCTTTGAGAAGCTCTTGCTCGATTCGGTGATGGGCGCTGATGTCTACGATCTTGGCTTTGGTATGGGTGCTATCGGTTAGGATGCCTACTTGTGCCCCCGTAAAAGAAACCGCGTCTTCCCCCAGCTCATGGATCGCCATAGCTAAGAGAGCTACCGAAACCTGCTCACCGGTTGCCATCAGCATGTCCAGTTCCCGCTCGGGCGGCTCCTGGGAAATTTGAGATGCCAACTCAATGAGCTCGTCCGTCGTATCCCCAAGAGCAGAAACCACCACCACCACGTGGGTTTGCTTGCGCTTGGTATCGACGACTCGCTGTGCCACGCGCTTGATGCGCTCAGGATTCGCAACCGAGCTGCCCCCGAATTTTTGAACCACCAGTTGTGTTCTCATAATCAGATGGAAACCGCCGGCTCTTTTTGGATCAGCCAATCGAATAGTTTTACTGGTTCATCGAATACCAAAGGACTCTGAGACAGATGCTGCATGGAAAGCGATGCGACAGGCTGCCGGGAAAGCCCTGTTCCAATAGCCACAAACGGAATAGCGGCAGATTGGTTGTGGTCGATGACCGTCAATAAGCGCCAGGGGCCTAGAGAAGGCAGATGTTCCGTTGCCAGTGTGCGCAGCATTCGATCCAGGCGCTCCATCGCACACAGACGCTCCACATGATCCGCCGCCTCAACGCGGTACTGGACGTAGACCAAATCATGGCGATCCATGAGCTGCCGGATCATTTTGTCTAATTGATCAAAGGCAGCTTCATCTGTGGAATACGGGGTTTCCGTCCAATCCAGACCGAGGACTTTCGCGGCTCCTTTTAAGTAAAAACCCCTGGAGACAATTGCCGCGGACAATCCGGTTCGCTGCTTGAACGTCTGTTGGCTTGCCGGTACTGCGGCTCCCCATAGCCACAACAGATTGGCAGGATTTTCCCCCAAATCCACTCGAACCCGGTTAATCGGATGCGCGTCCAACACTTTGGCGGATTCTTGGATCAGAAGGTGCAGCGATTCTCCTAGCGTGCCGTGAGGCAGATGATTTTCCCACAGCTGTCCCAACAAAAGATTAGGTGGCTTGATGGCCGCCCCGTCGCTGTTTAAAGTGGGATCCGTAACGATAAAAAGATGATGGGAGCCCTTTCCTACTTCCCAGCGCCGCGTTTCGGATCCAAGCTGATCTTCGAGTGCCTGGATTAATACTTCGCTTTCTCTTGTGGTAATGCCACCGGCTGTCGGATCGACTATCTGCCCATCGCGCTGTGTCACCAGTTCGCAACACCACACCGTTTCCTCAGCAGCTACCATGACATTGGCACTGGCTGCGTAGCAGTGCCCGGGGGCTGCATCCGGCTCTGCCGCTTTAATCCCAAGCAGTCCGCGATGGATGCGCAAGCGATCGATTCCTACCGTGTCCTGGCGAAATCGAATCAGGCCCGCGGCTCCGCCTTGGGCTAGATTCTGCAAGTGGGTTACTTTAGCTCCCTCCAGCAATGAGAGAGGATGGGCGTTGGCTGAGACTTTATCTTCGCAGCGGACGATGAGGTATTTCATCCCCACACCTGCGGGAGGCCCCACCTTGGGTGGGGCCGTGGATTGACAACCATAGATAAAATCGACTGCCGGTCAATCCTGGCAGTGCCGAAGATTCGGTTCATCTTGGTGGCGGCACTGCCGCCCGCAGGTGTGGGGATCATTAGCGCAGTCCGACCGCTTTGGCCACGACCGACAAGGAAGCGGGTAGCGATTTTGGAACACGGATGCTTTTGATGGCCCGTTCAGGATCTTTCAGCCCATGCCCGGTGAGGATGCACACAATCGTAATGCGTCGGCGCTTTTTGGCATAATATGCCTTGAAGTAGCCTGATTTTGCTAATTTCAAGATGCCCGCTACAGAAGCGGCGGAAGCGGGTTCCGCGAAAACCCCATCTTTACTCGCCAGTAAGCGATAAGCCTCGATGATTTCCCTATCCGTCACCGCATGGATAAGCCCGTGGGATTCGTCTCGCGCATGGATAGCCCCTTGCCAGCTTGCCGGGTTGCCGATGCGAATGGCCGTGGCGATTGTGTGAGGGTTCTTGACGAGTGCCCCGCGCACCAGAGGAGCTGCTCCTTTTGCCTGAAAGCCAAGCAAAATAGGCAGTTTCCGGATTTTCCCTTCTTTCAGGTATTCCTGGTAGCCTTTCCATTGGGCGGTGATATTGCCGGCGTTTCCTACGGGAGTTGCGTGGAAATCCGGTGCTCGACCAAGAACCTCGCATATTTCAAAGGCACAGGTTTTCTGGCCCTCGATGCGGTGAGGGTTGATGGAATTGACCACCGTGATCGGATAAAGCTGAGCCAGCGATTTCACAAGTGCCAAGCAGGCGTCAAAATTGGCTTCGACGGCAGCGACACGCGCTCCATGAATCAGCGCCTGGGAAAGCTTTCCCAGCGCAATGGCTCCGCTTGGAATCAAAACAATGGAGCGCACGCCGGCACGGCAGGCATAGGCACTTGCCGAAGCCGACGTATTTCCCGTCGAAGCGCATAAAACGGCAACCGATTTGGCTTCCACCGCCTTGGAAATCGCGACTGTCATTCCACGATCTTTAAAGGAGCCGGTGGGATTCATCCCCTCATATTTTAAAAAGACTTCAGCAGGAGCGCCGATGCGCTCGCTAAGAGTCCGGCTGGGGATAAGCGGGGTGTTTCCTTCCAGCAGCGTGACCACCGGAGTTTTGGCAGACACGGGAAGATAGGAGCGATAGGCTTCTATGACGCCGCGCCATCGTAAGCTCATTGGCTACGGGGCGCTTCCGTGCGGATGGCGACAGTGGGCTGTTTGATGACGCCGAGCCGATCGATTGCTTGCAGCGCTGCGCGCACGTTGGACTCTTTGGCTTCATGCGTCATCATGACGACCGGAACACTTCGCGCGGCTCTGCGTTCCTTCTGGTGCACGCTGGCAATGGAGATATGGTACCTTCCCAAAACGCCCGCGATTCGTGCCAGAACACCCGGCTTATCGATTGCCATGAAGCGGATGTAATAGCGGGTTTCGATGTCACCCATCCGCCGCATCGTTTGGATGCTGCGGTCGTAATGCCGCGTCAGCGGTACCCGCTGGCTGCTGTTGCTTGTGATATTGCGCGCCACATCCGCGATATCGGAGACGACCGAGCTTGCGGCTGGACTCTGACCAGCACCTCGTCCATAA
>JACPAW010000154.1 GCA_016180605.1 Candidatus Omnitrophota bacterium
CGGTTGTGGTTTTTCCTTAATTCGGCATCCAGGTAACGGCGCCTGATAGAGTAGCTCAACCAATGATCCAAAGATTCTACCCACTTCATACGGGCACCTTAACTTCGCTAGTAGTCGTAGAAATCAGGTGCTCTCCAAGCTCCCGGACAAAACAGAAATCATTCTGCTGCTCTCGTACCAACAGCGCTCGAAACCACTCCATACCATGCAACACAATGTCGCGATCATGGAATGGCAGTACTTGCTCATCGCCGATAATCGTTACAGAGTCCAATAACCGGCGGGGTGTATAGCAGGACACAAACCGCAAGCCGTGCCGAGAGGCAATCTGTAAGGTGGGCTCAATAAACGCATTGCCGGGTGGCACAAACGTGACGACCTCTGCCTCAAGCCAGTCCTGCAACACCTGTTGGGAGTGGCGGATGTGTTCTTCTTGAATGTCTAGCGGTACTTCATCCAAGAACTCTCGATGAAACCGGCGATTGCCTGAAAACCATTTCGGCTTAAACCGATTGTCCTGCAAAACGCAGTGTGTTAAGCCATGATTGGCGATTTCAATAAGACCCCTTCGCACACCGCGCTTAAGCGCTGAGGCTGCTTCCGGAAACTTCCGTGGGAAAGGAATCAGCCGATCCTGGGCATCGGCCCAGGCGGCTGTTACCGCCACGGTCAGTTTGGCACGGAAGACCTCAAGCAACTGGAAGATCATTTCCCACTCATTCGCCCTTAGCTCCCGATACGGACCCCAGCGCTTCCAGGGTGGCAAATATTTCAAAAAAAGCCAATTGCCGCTCAGGCGTAGATTTCCTAAGCCAAACGACCACGAAGAATACACTTCGTAGCGTTTGCTGCAAGCCCCCACGTCATCGAGCCGCAGGGCTAGATTCTGTTTTTTGTCCATTGACTCTCGCCAATGTTTTCTGGCGCAGCGGCCTGAGCCATTGTGCTGCGGTATAACGAACATTCCACTGGGTGAACTTTCCGTAGTTCCACAGCTGTCTTCCACGTGCAGCAAAAAGACGAGCAGAAAGAATCGGGTCGCTTTGAAAATGCTCCACCAAATCCGCTAGTCGCTCGTGGGCCTTACCATCGTTTCGATGCCAATAGTGTTCCAAGTGCCAAGAGCAAGCCTGAGAATCAACCGACTCAAAGTCCACCGTCTTCAAAAGACCTGGCAACTCATCGATTGAGCAATCGCCACCGATCCAGCCAAACTCATGACACCGGCCATTGTGCGTGCGATACACACTGGCACCGGGCCTGAGGATACCCTGATGCTGCATATCTTGGATGCGTGCATCAAAACGGATGTTTTTCAGCCCTACCCCGTTAAAGCGAGGATTTGGAAAATGAGAGGTTTGATTTCGGTGCACATCACTAAGACACCACTCATGTAGGTTCACCACCAAGCAGTTTTTTCCATAGAGCGATGACTCAATACACGTGCTACTCTCCACACAAATATAGAAGGCACACCGTTTCATAGCAGCAAGTACATCCCTCTGCTCTATACAAGGAACATGCGGGTACAATACGGTATTGCTGGCTCCGGCATGGGCTGCATAGTGATGATGCCGTTTGTGAGCGGCAAAATCATTAGGATGCAACCGAATGACCGGTTGGTATCGACCCGAATCTTCCAGCACCTGGATGATGCGCCGATAGAGAGCTTGTGTCCAAGGATCTTGCCGTTGTGAAGCTCCCGTACAGAAAACAACAACGGGTCTATCGGAAGATAAGGAATAACGCTCAAAAAAGGTTGCTGCTCGTTGCATCGTTTCCGGTTCGCTCAATGCGTCAAAACGGATATCTCCTGTAATGACCAATCGCGACGGCTCAGCGTGTCGCTCTAAAACGAGCAAATCCTGAAAAAATCTCCCTGGAACTGCAATTTCATCTGCTGGATAGGTAAAAGCAATTTGATCTCCAACGTCCTGGCATTCAATGACAGGTCTTCGTGTTTGGAGGATAAGTTGATTCACCCCCTCAATTCCCTTACCGGCTCCACGAATCACTAGATCAGCGTTGAGAAGTCTTCGATACCAATCACGAAGCGATCCAATCGGCACGGCTCCAAGGCTTAAAAACGGCTCCTTGCGAAGTTCCCCCTCTGGAATAGCAGGAAGACTCACCTCAGATTTCACCCGCATGGAAGACGTCAGTACACAGAAAGTCACATCATAGTTCCTGGATCGCAGCGTGGTAACCAAACGACAGAACCGCCGCTCGAAGCCAGGATGCCACAATGGCATGAGGATCACAATCCGCAGCGGTTTCATTCCTCTGTAGTCATTCCAGCCATAGCCTGCAGCTCATAGAGCCTGCGATAAAGCTCGCAGCTTACCAGCAGCTCTTCATGATTGCCGCAGGCAAGGAGATTTCCATGGTCTATCACGATAGCGACATCGGCCCGGAGAATGGTTGCAAAGCGGTGCGCAATGATGATGGTTGTCTTGGTCTTCATAAGGACATTGAGCGCTTCCTGCACCGCGCGCTCCGATTCACTGTCGAGCTCACTTGTGGCTTCATCCAGAATCACAATCGGAGGATCCCCGGCTAGAGCCCTGGCAATTGCCAGTCGTTGACGTTCTCCTCCCGAAAGCCGTATTCCCCGATCGCCGATAACCGTATCGTAACCCTGTGGCAACCGGTGGATAAATGATTCCGCATGCGCCGCCTGGGCCGCTGCCACAAGATGCTCGTGGGAAATTCCCCTTCTGCCAAAGCGGATATTATTGGCCACCGTATCGTGAAAAAGCAGGACTTCTTGTGTCACAACTCCGAAGAGATTTCGGTAAGCCGTCTGATCCATCGCTCGCAGGTTTACTCCGTCCATTTGAATGACCCCCCGATCCGGATCGTAGAGTCGCAGCAATAAATCTGCCAAGGTTGATTTCCCTGCCCCGCTAGGCCCAACGAGAGCAATCGTTTGGCCTCGTTCAATCGTCAACGAAATATCCTTGAGTATGGGATTCTGCCCATAGGAGAAATAAACCTCACGAAATTCGATTGAACGCCCAAACGTTTGCGGACGGATGTTTCCATCCATGACACGCGGTGGAGTTAACATGAGTTCATGGATGCGCTCATATGAAGCCAGCAGTGCTTGCAACCAAAGGGCATTGGTTGCCATGTGGCCGATGGGTGCTGTAATCATTCGGCCCACGTAAAGATAAAGCAACAGACCTTCGGTCGTAAGCCGTCCGGCTTTAAGCTGCAGCAAGGCAATTAGGAGAATGCCTACGATTGCTAGAGTATCGAGGACAGCCCGGGCTGGCTGCTCGAGTTTTTCCACCCGGGCCTTGGAAAAGAAAGCCCTCCCGACGGATTGAATCGTGCGCAAGACGACATCAAACTGGTGCGCTTCTGCCCCGAAGCATTTGACGGCACGGATATTCGTAAAGGTTTCCTGCAAAGCCTGGGTAAAATCCGCCATCGCATCGAGAGAACCTTTTGCGAGGCGACGCAACGGATGCCGCAGCAGGTGTGTGAGCCCAAAGTGCAAAGCCAAGATTGCCAAGGCTCCACAGGTTAACCAAGCATTGGTCCCAAAGAGAAAAGCCGCGCACACGAGCACCTGCACACTGTGGTGAATGATGCTCTGTACCAGCGGCCCTAAACCTTGGGCCGTATTGGAAGCATCCTGTGTCAAACGGGAAATCAACTCCCCCATTCGTTCCTTGTGAAAGAATTGCAGATTCAAGCGAAACAAATGCTGTAAGACATCAGACTGAAGCTGCTGCAGGCTTTGGATCTTGATGCGGCTTGCCGTCAATGAGGCGGCATAGTTAAGTGCCGCACTCAGGAGGGATTGCAGCAAAAAAGCAGCACTCAACACGGCAATTCCAAGTACAGGATCCGGTAGACGAGAAAACCACCACTGTGTCAGGTGCTGGCCAACGGCATTGAGGTTAAACCATCCTCCCTGGATGGATGCTGATGTGCCTGCCCCTGCCAGCTGCCCGATAATGAGCGAAAGCACTCCAGCTAGCAACAGTGGCTGAAGAATCAACAACGCGTTGGCTGCCAGGGAAAGTATTACAAGTTGGGCAATCAACCGCCACTGGGGCTTGGCGTATTTTTTAATCAGTATCTGCCACATGCCAATCCGCTCTTGGCTCCTCGAATAAACTTTCGCGTGCGATCCGTCAGTGAACGGCCATGCTTGACGTAGTTATAAAGCGGCAGCGGCAAGTGGTAGATCTTGCGCCAATTAAGCCGCTCAAAAAGGTCCTTGTCCTCAAAAATACGCTTCTTGTGGTTATAGGAACCGATGATTTCCAAGTAAGAGGTGCGCAGCATCAACCCGCAAGCAAGGCCGTTCTCCCGAAATGACTCCACGGCATGGATTCGCTCCTCGTTATCAGTAACGAAATAATCGCAACTGACTCCTACATATGCCGGGTTGAATCTCAAGAAGTTATAGAGCATGTAAAGAAATGGCGGCTGTACGTAATCATCCGCATCCACGCGCACAACGTATTTTCCAAGGGCATGATCCACCCCGAGCCGCGCGCAAGCACCCACTCCAAGATTTTTGCGATTGGCAACCAGGCGGATTTCTCCGGCCTGCGCGTAGGGCTTCAGGATCGCCAGAGAGTTATCCTGACTTTTGTCATCGACCACGATGATCTCGTATCGGCTGCGATCCAAGTCTTGATGCAGAAGCGAGCGCAGGCAGCGGCGGATGTAAAGCGCGTAATTATAGTTCGTCAAGACGACTGAAATATCCACGCTGCGCATAAACGCAACCCCACCTTCCAGAGAGCTTCGGCGAGCTTAAATTGTTCTTCTGTATCGATGTCGAAAAGCTCAAGGCCGCTATCCAGCTCAATGAGCCGAACCGTCTTCCAGTTCCAGTAAGCGCCGTGAGCCAAAAAATATTCCCGGTTGAAGAAATAAAGGGCATGGGCGAATTCCAAAATTGGCTCTACCGTCTTCGTATTGATCGTCGGATCCTCTGGGTTGAAATTGACGGCCTCACGAGAAAGACGGAGAAAGTGCGTTTGGCGCCGGATGACACCGAAAGAAGACTGGCAATCATTCGCAAGGCACTCCTTCAGAAAATGCTGGATGGTGCCGAGTTTCAAGAACGGCAGGCAGCCGTTGACGATCAAAAGATGCTCAAAATCCACCTGCCGCAGAAACGAAAGGATCTCCACAATGGGCCCATCGATTTCAGCCGAGCGAGAAGTGCGCGAAAGATACGGTACAGCATATCGAACACATTTATCGCGGAATTCTTGCCCGTTACCTGCAAAAAAGGCATCCGCTCCGCATTGGGACAGCTTTTCTAAGATGACGTCGGTAAGCGTCGTATCCGCAAATGGCCGCAACATCTTATTGGGGCAGCGTTGGCTTTGGATACGTCCGAAGGAAAAAACACCGACTTTTTTCATTCTATAAGGCGATAAATTCCTTCATGGAAATCGTAGGAATCTCTTCCAAGGGTGCGCTGAAATGTCCTGGATCGTACACGCGCACCCATCGCGTTTGCCCTTTTGAGAAGGCCTGTCGCGTATCTTCGAACTCGCTCTTTGGCCGAAAATAAAATGGGCGATTGGGCTTGTAGGCGGCGTTAAAGACATGATGCGTTCGCCAGAAGAACCACCTA
>JACPAW010000155.1 GCA_016180605.1 Candidatus Omnitrophota bacterium
GGCCATTGAAAGTTCGCTTTCTTTGACAGCCAAGGCGCCCTCTGTGATCCGTGAGGCGATGCGGTATTGCCTTTTTCCTTCGGGAAAAAGGTTCCGGCCTCTTCTTTGTTTGGCAACGGCTGAAGCGACAGGCCAGTCCGCGCGAAGGGCAATACCCATTGCCGTTGCAATCGAGCTCATTCATAGCTATTCCCTGGTTCATGATGATCTTCCCGCGATGGACAATGCCGACCATCGTCGGGGAAAACCCAGCTGTCACCGTCGCTTCGGCGAGGCAATCGCTATTCTTGCAGGGGACGCCTTGTTGACGCTTGCTTTTGAAATATTAAGCCACTTAAGACTCAGCAAGGCGCAGGAGATCGCGCGGGTGATCGCCGAGTCTTCCGGTGCGAGCGGCTTAATCGCAGGTCAAGCGCTGGATTTGGCACTCATCCAGCAGCCGGAAGATGCCAGTCCGTCTCTGTTGCGGCAGATTGCGCAGAAAAAAACAACTGCCCTCATCCTGGCGAGTGTCCTATCCGGTGCTTTAAGCGGTCAAGCGAGTGCCTCAGAGATGGCCCGCTTTCGCCGTTACGGCCAGAAATTGGGGCTTGCCTTTCAGTTAATCGATGATGTCCATGACCATGACGGTTTGGCACGGATTTTAGGGGAAAAAACAGCAGCCGAAGAAGCAGAGCAATTGATTCAGCAAGCCGTTTCTGCCATACGTCCCTTTGGCAGCCGTGCCGAAGCTCTGCGCGGGCTTGCCTTATGGTTGCGCCAAACGCTTCATCAGTCGTAAAATAGGGCCTACCACTTCCTTCATGAACATTCTCTCGCAGATCGAAAAACCGGATGACTTAAGGCGCCTGAACCTGGCCCAGCTTCAGCTATTGGCTCAGGAGATTCGGGAGGAGCTCCTCCAAACCATTTCCCAGTTGGGCGGGCATTTGGCTTCAAGCCTAGGAGCCGTGGAGTTGTGCCTGGCATTGCATCATGTCTTCCAGACGCCTCAAGACCAGCTTGTTTGGGACATGGGTTATCAGGCCTTTGCGCATAAGCTCGTTACCGGAAGGCGAAAGCGCTTCCGGACCTTAAAACAATTCAAGGGGCTATCCGGTTTTAGCAACAAAGACGAAAGCCCTTATGATCTTTTTACCAGCGGCCATGGCGGAACGGTTCTATCGACTGCTTTAGGGCTTGCGGTAGCGCGCGATTTTGAGAAGCAATCGCGGCATGTGGTCGCCATCATTGGAGATGCCAGCCTCGGGGAAGGGATGGCGCTGGAAGCGCTCAACCACATTGGTCATGTCAAACCGAACCTGCTAGTCATCCTGAATGACAATAAGATGTCTATTGCCAAGCCTGTGGGAGGCTTGAGCCGTTACTTAAACCGGATCATCATCAACCCCACCTACAATAAAATCCGCGGCGATGTCGAACAACTCATGAGCAAGCTGCCGCATGGTTCTGCCCTGATTCAACTCGCACGCAAAGTCGAAGAATCGATCAAAGGGCTGCTCGTGCCGGGGTTGGTTTTTGAGGAACTCGGCTTCCGCCACGTCGGTCCCGTCGATGGCCACAACCTCCGGGAGTTGATCCAAACCCTCAAAGCGATCCAGCGGCTTAAGGGGCCTATTCTCCTGCATGTGGTAACGGTCAAGGGCAAGGGGTACTCCTTTGCAGAACAAGATCCTGAGCGCTTTCATAAGACGGAACCGTTTGATGTAGCAACGGCGAAGACTAAGGCACAAGGCACAAGGCACAAGGTACAAGGAACGCGGGCAAACCTTCAGTCTTCGGCTACTTATACAGAAGCTTTCAGCGATGAGTTAATCCGCCTGGGAGAAAAAGACAGCCGGATTGTCGTGATCACGGCTGCGATGCCTGAAGGGACAGGGGTTAGCGCTTTTGCCGCACGATTTCCCAATCGCTGCTTTGATGTGGGGATGGCCGAACAGCATGCCGTGGGTCTTTCCGCGGGGCTGGCCAAAGGAGGCATGAGGCCTGTGGTGGCGATTTATTCGACTTTTCTGCAGCGTGCTTACGATCAGATCATGCACGAAGCTTGCTTGCAGGAACTGCCGATTGTTTTCGCTATTGACCGGGCAAGCCTGGTTGGGGAAGACGGTCCTACCCATCATGGGCTTTTTGACATCGCCTATTTAAGGGTTCTGCCGAAGTTGGTGCTGATTTCCCCGAAGGACCCTGCCGAAATGACGGAGATGCTTTCTTGGTCTTTGAAACAGCCGCTGCCGGTTGCCATTCGCTATGCACGCGGAGGGATTGTTTGTGGGGAACCATTGGGCAAACCAGGCAAGATTGCTTTAGGCTGCTCGGAACTTCTGAGGGAAGGAAAGGACATCGCCCTTTTGGCGCTGGGAAGCATGGTGTATCCGGCTCTGCAAGTTGCCGAGAGATTGGCCCGTGAAGGAATTCAAGCCAGGGTCGTCAACGCCCGGTTTATCAAGCCAATCGACAAGCAGATGGTAGAGCAGGCAGCGTTATCGGGTGCCATCGTCACCTTGGAAGAAGCGCAATTGGCAGGCGGTTTTGGAAGTGCCGTGTCGGAAGCGCTGGATCAACTGAATCTGTCCGCCACGGCACACTTGCGCATCGGTTTGGAGGATGTTTTTGTCGAGCATGGCAAGCGTCCGGAGCTTCTGCAATTATGCAAACTGGATACCGATAATCTGACCCTTCGCATCACACAGTGGTATCAAGCCGCAAGGCCCTCTCTCGACCTGCGCTTGTTGACCGAATCTTCATGAACGTGCGGGTTAGATTTGCCCCCAGTCCGACCGGAAAACTGCATGTCGGCTCTGCCCGTACGGCTCTTTTCAACTGGCTCTTTGCCAAGCATCATGGCGGCGTCTTCGTTCTTCGCATCGAAGATACGGATCAAAAGCGATCGAAGTCGGAGTTCTTGGATGACATCTACGCCAGTCTTAAGTTCTTAGGTATCCATGCCGACGAAGGCCCTTATTTTCAGAGCCAAAGGCTCTGCCTCTATCAAGAGCAAATCCAGCGGTTGCTGCAAAGCGGAAAAGCCATTCAACAGGATGGGGCGGTCGTTTTCCAAGTCCAGCCGCAGCAGGTGACATTCACGGATCTTCTACGGGGTCCTATCCAAGTGGATACGGCGTTGTTTGAAACGCTTGTTCTGATGAAATCAGATGGCAGTCCTACCTACAACTTTGCTTGTGTGGTGGATGATGCGGCGATGAACATTTCCCATGTCATCCGCGGAGATGACCACATCGCCAATACTCCAAAGCAGGTGATTCTGTACCAGGCACTCGGGTTTAGTCTTCCCGTATTTGCCCATATTCCGCTCATCGTGGGTGCTGACCGGGCACGGCTTTCCAAGCGTTTTGGAGCCACGTCCGTCGATGAGTACAGGCAAGTCGGGTATCTTCCGGAAGCTTTCGTCAATTATTTAGCCCTCTTAGGCTGGGCGCCTGGCGGAAACCGAGAGTTAGTCCAGCCTGAGGAGATCGTGCAATTGTTTGACCTGGCTAAAGTCCGCAAGGCGGCGGCACAGTTTGATCAACGGAAGCTCGACTGGCTCAACAGCCAGTACCTGAAACAAACTCCGATTGCGAGGTTGGCCGATCTTTTAGCCGAGCGGGCGAAGGCTAAAGGATGGTTGAAGGAAGATTATGACAGGGAATGGATGCAGCGTCTGGCAGCGCTTCTGCAAGATCGGTTACGGGTCCTGGAAGATGTGGAGGAGCAGCACGCTTTCTTTTTCTTGGATGCGCCGGAATACCAGAAAGAGGCGGTCGATGAATTCTTGCATCAGGATGGGGTTGCCCAAAGACTCCTGAGCCTTCGGGAGCGACTTGCCCAATTGAAGACATTTGAGGCCTCCTCCATCGAAGAAATCACGCGAGCCTTCATTGCAGAGCAAAAGCTTACACCCAAGCAACTGATCCACCCTGTACGGGTTGCCATTACGGGTCGTGCGGTCAGTCCGCCGCTTTTTGAGACGATGTCCCTCTTGGGGCAGCAGAAGGTCCTTCGCCGCCTGGAAAACGCGGCAACAATGTAGGGAGGTTCCATGCAGGAGCGCCGGAAATTCGAGAGGGTCTTTACCCCTGTGGTGGTTGAATTCGAGGATCCTCGCAGTCGTCGGAAAGAACGCAGTTTCACCCAGGATATCAGTGAAGCCGGTATGCGGTTTCCGACGACGATCCTGCTACAAATTGGCCAAGAGCTCAATCTTTCCTTAACGCTCTCTCATGAAGATGCATCTTTTGCGGCAACAGGGCGCGTGGTATGGATCCGAGAAATTTCGCGGATTGGTTCTACGCAATATGAAGTGGGCGTGCAGTTTCATTGGGTCGAGGACCCCGATCGGCAGCGCCTCGCCGCCCACCTCTCCACCATATTGCAGCGCGATAAGAAGTGAACCGACTAGACCCGAGACTTAAGGTATGAGTCCAATACGCAAAGTTTCTCTGATAGCTTTCAAGGTTTCACTATTCACTGACCACTAGTCACCCCGGCCCGCCGTTTGCTAGAGCCGGGGCGGGCTGGTCACTATTCTTGGCGGATGGTGTAACGGTAGTACCTCGACTCGACCGCCTTCGGCGGTCTCGCTCGGTACAGGCACAGCAAAGTAGGCGGTCGAGGCGAGGTATCCCGAGTCCTTCGGCTGCGCTCAGGATGGTTCGAAGGATGGTGAGCGAAGTCGAACCACCGCTGTTAAAGTAGCTCGTGCACGTCCTGCCCGATTAAGCACCGCACCCGCCCGCTGACGAAGCCCCACTGCGTGGGGCGAAGTACTGAGCGAAGACCATACCCCACAGCTAGGCCCAGTCGAAGTATTACGTAGCAGAACTTCTCGACCTCCGGCTTGGCCTGCTCCATCCTGGTATTATTACAAGCTAAAGCTTGTATAAATAGGTTGACTAAAGCAAGTTTATACAGATATACTAGCTTTAGCATGTCCACAAGGCAAATTATCGTTGCAGCGCAGAAGGAGATGCTACAAGCCGTAGCCAGGGCCAATCTCGGTGTCTATCTGGCTGCAGGAACGGCTCTTGCGATCCGCTGTGGGCATCGCGACTCAGCAGACCTCGATTTCTTTACCCAACGGTGGAGTCAAAAGTTGCATCGGACGCTGTGCAAGCACATCGAGCGAGCGACCGGTTTTTCGTTCCGCCTGCTAGACGAGCGAATCAAGCCTCGCCTTGCGAAGGTGGCGGCCTACGAATTCAGCATTGCCAAGGGAACGTTTATTAAGGTGGACGTCATCGAAGACTTTGATCCGTTGCTGCAGCCGGTTGAACCGGATGGCATCACCTCCATGGATGACATTTATTTGCGGAAGGTGCGTGCCGCCATCGGCTGGACTCACAAGCCGTCTTCAACCGGACAGTTGGCTGTCGGCGGCAGACAGGATGCTAAAGACCTCTTTGACCTGTGGTATCTTTCGACGCATTATGCGCCACTTCACGAGTGGTTTCCAGCCCACTTTACCCGCCAGGACTATCAGCGGCTGACGCGATGGCTGCAAGCCATGACTGGTCAAGAGACCACATTTGCCTTGC
>JACPAW010000102.1 GCA_016180605.1 Candidatus Omnitrophota bacterium
GGCGAGCTTGGAGGCAAGGCAGGAATCAGCGTCTCCAACCCGAAGCTTGCCTTTGCGCTCGTGCTCGATCTTTTTCATCCTTCCATCAGTCCTGAGGGCCGCATTCACCCAACGGCCGTTATTGGCGAGCAGACCCACATTGAAGATGCGGTGACGATTCAAGCCCATGCCGTTGTAGGCAACGGGGTTTGCATCGGAAAGGGGACCGTCATCGAGGCCGGAGCGATTATCGCAGACGGGGTTACGGTCGGGCAGCAATGCCTGATCGGGCCAAACGTGGTTCTTTACCGTCAAACCCATGTCGGAAGCCGCGTGCGCATCCATGGCGGCTCCGTCATCGGCGGCGATGGCTTCGGATATGTGTTCCACGAAGGGCGGCACGTCAAAGTGCCGCAGGTAGGAAACGTCATCATCGAGGATGACGTGGAAATCGGATGCAATGTCTGTGTGGACCGGGCAACGATCGGCTCCACACTGATCAAGCGTGGAACGAAGATCGACAATCTAGTACAGATCGGCCACAACAACCATATCGGGCAGCACGTGATCATTACCGGACAAGGCGGTTTCTCAGGCAGTGTTACCGTGGGTGACTATGCCGTTTTTGGAGGACGCGCCGGCGTTACGGATCATGTGACAATCGGCGAGCGGGCGCAAGTGGGATTGTGCAGTGTTGTGACCAAATCCGTGCCACCCGGAGAAGTAGTACTCGGATACCCGGCACGCCCCATCCAGGATACGAAGCACCAGCTTGCGGCCTTGGCCAGGCTACCTGCTTTTGTAAAACACATCAGCCAGCTTCTTGCGCGGCTGGTGTTGGTTGAAAAGAAAGTAAGTGACCTTGAGCAGCAGACTCACGCGCAACGCCGCTCTTAACGGAATTAACCCTTCCTCAACACAGCGTTTCTCCTTCTAAGCTCATGGAACCGAAATTTCTTCGAAATATCGCGATTATCGCACATGTCGACCATGGGAAGACGACCCTGGTCGATGCAATGCTGCGCTACACCAAAGCGGTGCGGCCTGCCGAGGCACCCGAGGGTGCTTTGATCATGGATTCCATGGATTTAGAGCGGGAAAAAGGAATTACGATACGGGCTAAAAACTGTAGCCTCCGCTACGGCGAATACAAAATCAACATTGTGGATACTCCAGGCCACGCGGACTTCGGAGGGGAAGTCGAGCGTACGCTGCGGATGGTAGACGGCGCTCTGCTTCTGGTGGACGCCAAGGAAGGCCCCATGCCACAGACCCGCTTTGTCTTGCGCAAAGCCATCGCCTTAGGGCTTCCGGTTATCGTCGTGGTCAACAAGATCGACCGATCCGATGCCCAAATCGACGAAGTGGTTAACCGCACCTTCGATCTTTTCGCGGAACTGAATGCCTCATCCGCTCAGTTGGATTTTCCCATAGTCTATACTTGTGCGACGCAAGGCACGGCCACCCATAACCTTCAGCAGCCCGGTACGAACATCACCGCCCTTTTCGAAACCATCATCGAGCGCATTCCCTCTCCTGTGGTGCGGCCAGATGAATCGCTGCAGTTGCTGGTCCTGGCTCTGGCTTACGATGCTTTCAAAGGCAAAATGGGAATCGGTAAGATCCACGCCGGATCCATAAAACCGCAACAGCCCATTCTTCGCATGAGCCCTGATGGCAAGCAGCAGACCGGCAAGGCGACGGCCGTTTTGGCTTATCAAGGCTTGGAGCGCATTGCCATTACAGATGCCCAATCAGGAGAAATCGTGGCAGTGGCAGGTTTTGATGAGATTGGCATCGGGGATACCATTACCGATCCGGAGAAACCCGTTGCCTTACCGCATATGACGGTGGAGGAGCCTACCCTGCGGATGACTTTTGCAGTGAATAAAAGCCCCTTTACCGGTAAAGAAGGTAAGTACGTGACTTCTCGCATGATCCGCGAGCGGCTGCAGAAGGAGCTGGAGACCAATGTGGCGCTGCGAGTAGCGGATACCGATCGAGCGGATACCTTTCTGGTATCGGGCCGCGGGGAGCTGCACTTGGCGGTTCTCATTGAAACGATGCGCCGCGAAGGTTTTGAGCTGGAAGTTTCCCAGCCTGAAGTCGTGTACAAGGAAATTGAAGGAATTCGCTGCGAGCCTTATGAGATGCTCTCCATCGACATCCTTGCCACCTATCAAGGAGTGATGATCGAAGAGTTAGGCCGAAGGCGCGCCGAGCTGCAGGAGCTCTCGCAATCTCCCTCTGGGGAATTACACGCCGAGTACCTGATCACCACGCGTGGATTAATGGGGCTTAAGAGCCTTCTGTTGAAGAAAACGCGAGGGACGGCCATCATCCATCACGTGTTTGACGCTTATGAGCCTCTTGTTGTGAACCTGCCTCCTCAAGAGCCGCATGGATCGCTCGTGGCAACAGACGATGGTGTGAGCAGTGCTTACGCGATCTTGAACGCCCAGCAGAGAGGCGAGCTCTTCATCGGTCCTGGGGTACCCGTCTATCAGGGCATGGTGATCGGTCAAGCCAGCCGGGATCGCGACGTGGATCTGAACATCTGCAAGCAGAAGAAGCTCACCAATGTCCGCTCGGAAACGGCAGAAACCACGGAAATGCTGACTCCGCCGCGTGAAATGACGCTGGAACTTTGCTTGGAGTATCTTGGCCCGGATGAATTGCTGGAAGTGACCCCGAAATCGCTGCGCATCCGAAAGCGAATTGCGGATTCCAAGCTGCGCCTTCGTGCCCAACGGGAAGCAGATTAAAAAATATTCTATGGGTTGACTTGACAACAGAGATGTTTTTCGTATAATCATACCAGTTAGTATGTATAAATGACGCGGACAGCCTTGGAGCACTCTCCTGCGAAAGAGCGGCTGCTGGATGCGGCACAGACGCTCATGTTGGCAAAGGGTTTCACGGCTACGACCGTCGATGAGATCTGCGAGAAGGCGAAGCTAACCAAGGGAAGTTTTTTCCACTACTTTGAAAGCAAGGATCACTTAGGGCGGCAGGTTCTAGAGCGCTTCTGCACCTCTAGCCAAAAGAGACAGCAAGCCTGTTGCGGCCATGAAGCCGATCCGCTCAAGCGCCTCTTTAGCTATATCGACAATGCGATCCGGATGTCCAAGGACCCTTGTATGAGCAATGGCTGCCTGCTTGGACTTTTCTCGCAGGAGCTAAGCGACACGAATGCTCCCATTCGCTCTGCCTGCGAGAGAGGTTTTGAGGAGTGGGCAGAAATTTTCGGGGCAGAGGTGGCCAAAGCCAAAGCCCGGTACGCGCCAAAGGCATCCTTTGTGCCGCGTGAGCTTGCAGAACACTTCATCGCCGTCATGGAAGGGTCCATGATTTTAGGAAAAGCAAAAGGCGATAGGACCGTCGTGGGACGGAACCTGACGCACTTTAAGGCCTACGTGAAGGGACTTTTTGGGAAGTAGACCTTTTATTTTTGTCCTGGTTATATACCAACCAGTTGGTTTAATACGCATCGCGTGTAGCCAGAAAGGGGGTGAGTCCGATGGGCGGCGATATCATTGGGGCCTAACTGGGTTTCTGTTAAAACAACTTGGAGGAATAAAACGATGTCATCGGTTTGTTCAACGGGTAGCGGTTCTTGTGAGACGGGTGCTTCCAGCTGTAACTCTGCAAGCGGGCAGTCATCCAGTGATTGCTGCAAGGCCTGTGGGACCTGCTGCGGTGGGGATCCCATATCTTGTGCGATGGCAATGTGGTCTTGCTCTTTCTTCGAAGCGATGAAGCAGGCTCAGGTAGAGGTTCTTAAAGCGAAGATCCAAAAAGCCTGGGGTGCCAAGATGGAGAAAGCTGCGGATAGTGTGATTGAAGCAATGGGCGCGCAATGGCAGTCCCTGTTGGCCCAGGAAAACGCGAAGGCTCAACTGAAAGAGAAGCTAGCCGCCCTCTGGAAGGAGGCGCGCTAGGCACATCCCAAAACTGTGGAAGTGGCAAAGTGAAAGGAGTGGCAGAGTGAGTGAAGAAAAGTGAAGAGTGATGAGTGAAGAGTGAAAAAGAAAAACTGAAGGAATTTCGAAGCCCACTCTTCGCTCATCACTTTCTTTCACTCTTCACTCACTTGGCCACTCTGGAGAAATAACAATGGCGATTCATCCAAATTTAGAAATGAACAAGGAGTCTGGGCTGCTCGATGCCTACTCTCAAGCGGTGATCCAGGCCGCAGAACAAGTCGGCCCTGCTGTTGTCAAAATCGATGTATTGCGGCATGCTTCCTCCAGCCGCCAGAACAATGCGCATCTAGGAAGCGGTTCGGGGTTTCTCTTTACGCCGGATGGATTCATCTTGACCAACAGCCATGTGGTTCACGGATCCGGCGCAATCGAAGTTACCCTATCTGACGGACGCAGCGTGCTCGCAGACTTAGTGGGGGATGATCCGGAGACGGATTTGGCGATCGTGCGCATCCCTGCATCTGACATCAAGCACGCCTCCTTAGGCAATTCCCAATCCCTGCGCGTGGGTCAGTTGGTGGTTGCCATCGGCAATCCCTACGGTTTTCAGTGCACCGTTACCGCAGGGGTTGTCAGTGCCCTTGGCCGCTCGTTTCGCTCGGACTCCGGACGCTTAATCGATAACATCATTCAGACGGATGCGGCTCTTAATCCTGGAAATTCAGGGGGACCACTGGTCAGCTCGCTCGGACAAGTAATCGGGGTCAACACCGCTGTCATTCTGCCGGCACAAGGTTTGTGCTTTGCCATTCCTAGCCATACGGCAGAGTGGGTTGTCAGCCAGCTCATCCAGCACGGCCGCATCCGGCGCGGCTACATTGGAATAGGAGGACAAAACGTGCCGCTGCCGCAGGCTTTGGTGCACGATCTGCAGTTGTCGGTTCACAGCGGGGTCATGGTGACTTTCGTCGAGCCATCAAGTCCTGCAGACAGGGCCGGTCTTCGTGAAGGCGACGTCATTGTAGGCTATAACGAGCAGGCTGTTTCCCATATCGATGAATTGCATCGGTTGCTCACCGATCAAGTGGCAGTCCCATCCACACTTACCCTGGTGCGCCGCCATGAAAAAACCACCATCCGTATTGTGCCAGAAGATTCACGAACTTAGAGCGCCCTCCTACTAAAATTTGCGGTAGCGCCCTCATTTGACAGGGCCTGCCACAGCACCATCCCACACGTCCTCGCCGCGCCGCACTATCGGCGTCGTCGGCTCCGGGCGTGTGGGAGCCCTGGTGCTGTGTCACCCGTCAAATGAGGGCACCGCCAAGTTTACAGTCCAGTGTTACCGCCCAATGATAATGTCCTCTTTTAGCCCGATAGAAGTGTCCTCTACTATCACGATGCTACCAGGAGGTCGTGATGAAGGAGGTCTTCGTGAT
>JACPAW010000103.1 GCA_016180605.1 Candidatus Omnitrophota bacterium
GTTCGCTTGGCAAAGCTGCCGGAATATCCCTAATAAGCGAGCGGGCAGCTGAAGGGCTAAGCCACGCCATCCCGCATGAGCGATGGCAACCACTCCGCGACGCGGATCGGCGAAGAAAATCGGCAAGCAATCTGCGGAACGAGCCAAGAGCGCAATCCCTGGCGTACGAGTAATCAAGGCATCGCAACCGGCAATTGGCCCGTGCAATGAGGCATCTGCCAGGATGGCAATGCTCGCTCCATGAACCTGTTCCGCCTCAACGGGCAGAAACTTTTTCGCTAGAGTTTGCAGAAACTGCTCCGCTGTAAAACTGCGCGTGCTGGTACCGGCTACGATTTTGCTGGATGCCCAGTGCTTCAGCCACCCTGCCTTGTCTGAGAGGGCAAAAGAGGGCTCAGTCATCCCACCGCTTGCTCATATCCGGCGAAGGCGAAACGATGCCCCGCGCATCGGATTCCTCAGTCGAAGAGTCCACCTCAACTCCTTGTACTTCAAGCCCCAATGAAAGCGGATCAATCGGAGTGCCGTCTTCCCACACTTCCAGATGTAAATGCGGGATAATCCACGGGTGCCGCGCATTGCCGGTTTTTCCTATCGTGCCGATTACTTTTCCCTGCTTGATGCGCTCACCTGCCTCAACTGTAACCGTATTCAGGTGCGCATAAAGACTGCGCAGATTGCGCTCATGCTCCACTTCCACAAAGCGCCCCAAACCTTTGTGAAACCCTACTTCCAAAACCGTTCCGCTGCGGATGGCGCGCACCGGGCTATCCAAGGGTGCCGCAAAATCAATGCCGCGATGCCGGCGATTCCCGCTGCGGGGAGCCTCGAAGCGTCCGTCTCCCTTGGCATCATGGCGCACAACCAGCGGATGCGCTTCAACCGGCGGGATAACCGGATGGAAATTAAGATAGGGAAGCTCAAGAAAACCAACCGTCAACGCAATTCCAGCCGCCAAGCCAAGGAAGAAAGTCCATAACCGGAAGGAAATTCGAGAAACCCTCTTCATGATGCCGACCGAGTGGCAGATGATCCCATAGAAGACCGGGATGCCACGCACAAAGACTCTCCATATAAAGCAGCGGCGGCTTCGGTGAGCCCCTCGGACAGAGTCGGGTGCGCGGTGATCGTGCGCATTAACTGACGCGCGGTCAGGCTATGGCGGATCGCGAGTGCCGCATGATGAATCAGAGAAGAGTCTTGCCTAGCGCGGCAAAGGAAAAGCGGCTGACTTTGATGGGCTCTGCCGCCTGCGATTGCACCAGCCCCACCCGCGCTATTTCAGGGTCGGTGTAAACACAGTGCGGCACTTCGAGGGGATCCACCGACTCCAATGGGTCTGCCAACAAATTTCCAACGGCGCGCGTTCCTTCCGCACTCGCCCAGTGAGCCAAGCCATGCCCCTCGATGCAATCGCCGATAGCCGCAATGTGGGCTTGGGAAGTCCGACAGAAGGCATCGACGGTAATCCCGCGGCAACAACGGATTCCCGCACGATTCAGTTGCAAGCTCTCGATACTGGGCTGTTGCCCAATCGCGACTAAGCAGCGATCCACCGAAACTAAGCTTCCAGTGGAAAGCACTGCTTTCACACCGGCTGCTGTCGCCGTCAGGTCCTTCACCGTCGCACCGGTAAGCACGTTGACCCCATCGGCTTGAAGGTGGCGCGTCAGCCATCGGACCACGTCGGCATCTTCATCGGGAAGAAGCTGAGGCTGCTGCTCTACGAGAGTAACCGAGGCACCCAGGGCGGACCAAAGAGAGGCGAACTCGCAGCCGATGACTCCGCCGCCGATGACTAGTATAGAGGAAGGGATTTGTTTCTGGGCGAGCATGCCTCGGTAGGAAAGTAGGCGCTGTTCATCTAGTGTCCAAGTACCAGAAACCGCGCGTGCCCCTGCAGCGATTACAATCCAGCGAGCATCTAACGTATCCGTATTTCGCTCATGCTGGATGACAAGCCGGTGGGGAGAATCGAAATGAGCTTCGCCGGTTACGAGCTCAATGCCTTCCCGGCGCAAGAGCGCGGTTAAACCTTGGCTTAATGTGGAAACGATTTTTTCCGTACGTGCGCAGACGGCAGCGAAATCGATAGAACAGTCGCCAATCCGAATGCCCAATTGCCCGGCACGGCGAATCCGACGAATGGCGGAAGCAACCGTCAAAAATGCTTTGGTGGGAATGCACCCCACATTCAGGCACACCCCACCCCAAGCTGCCTTTTCGATGATCTTTACTTTCAGGCCACGGCGCGCTCCGGCTAAGGCAGCCGCACAACCCCCCGGCCCGCTGCCAATGACCGCCAGGTCACACTCCAAAGCCATTAAGATGTTACCTGTGGCGTCTCGCGGATAAGCATGCACACTTTGTTCTTGCCTGTTGCTTTTGCCTGGTAAAGCTGCTCATCCGCCTGCCGAATGAGTTCCTGAAAATCCACTTCGCGATCCTCTGGATAGCGGCGCACGGAAACCCCAATGCTGATCGTCAGGTTCAATGGCTTTTGAAAACCATGGAATTCCTCATCAATTGCGTTTCGAATGCGCTCGGCAACCAGGTAAGCCCCGGTGCTCATGCTGCCCTGCCCTCCGTAGCCGGTCTCAGGAAGCATGATCACGAATTCCTCGCCTCCGTAGCGGCCGATCAGATCGATCGCCCGAGCCTCGCGCTTGATGAGCTTGGCGATGATCTTCAAAACCGCATCCCCCTGCTGATGGCCTAGCATATCATTGACCAGCTTGAAATTGTCGATGTCGATCATGAGCAACGACAACGGCAGACGGTACCGGTTGGCCCGTTCGATTTCCTGAATCAGCCGTTTCATGAAGTATTCGCGGTTATGAACCCCGGTCAGACGATCCAAGATTGCCACCTCGCCTTGCACCGCAATGGCCAACGCCAGGGTCAATTGGCCCCAGACCGCATCGAAGAAGGACTGTCCTTCCTCATAAGACTTCAACACATTCGGATGGCAGAAGATCACCAACACCCCAAGAACGCTTCCTTCGATGACCATCGGAACAATCATCACACCCGTCGTGGAACCCAACCGCGAAGCGCGATCCGTCTTGAGCAACCCAAACTTCTCATCCCACTTTGGTATGACGCTTGTTTTTTGGGTCGTTAAAACCTGTGCAAAGGGTTGTTCCGTCAGCTGAAATTCCGTCTTTACAAAAAGGGATTCATCGCAGTACAAGCCCTGCTCAAAACGCAGGGTGTCGGTTTCAAAATGAAGCGCCCAAAGACTAACCACACTGTTGGCCGGAGCTCCGCTGGTCATACGGCTGGCTGCCTCGAGAATCGCTTGAATAAGCACCCGCTTATCCATCCGCTTGGCCAATGTCTGAGCCATCAAACGAAGCTGCTCGCACTGGCCTCCTTGCTGCTCTTTGAGCCGATCGGTTTCTTGTTGGGTCACAGCGGCATGGCGCAGTACTTTTTGGGATAAAAGAGAGTGCCGCGTTTGGACGAATCCCAACAAGGCACCACAGCCAGCCAGGACGGCAATTAAGGCAAGCAGGGATAATACGAGAAGGAAGACGACAAAGTGCTCAAAGGCTAAAGTAGGCGGCAACCACAAGTGGACCCGCAGAAAGAGTGCGACTAGGTGATCCGACACCACATACTGCTGGGTGGTGTAGATCGCAACGGGAACCAACAATCCTACAAATCCGATAAATACCAACCCGCGTAACCATCGCATGGACTAATTCTACCTGGCTGTTGCTCACCTCGTCAAAGGAAACATACTCGCGTAAGCGCGTGATCGCGTAAACGCGTACACGCGATCACATATTTAAGAGCCACTTGTCACTGGCGGCTCATTGCGCTACCATACCCCTTCGAGAAAGTGGAGCACACCATTGACATCATAGCGACGGAGGTGAATATGGCCGTGTCTGGAAAATCGCGTGAAGTTTTTGGTCATGCAACATTCGCTTGCTTACACCGCCCAGGAAATCGCCGCAGCCGTGCACGTCTCCGGTAAGCAAATGGCCAAATGCGTGCTGGTGCGCACTCACCAGAATGGAGCCCTAGCCGTCTTGCCGGCAACCCACAGGGTAGACTTCAAAAAACTTAAAAGCCTCTTGCGCGCCAAAACCGTCTCCATTGCGACAGAAGAGGAAATCAAACAGCGATTCCCGGATGTGGAAGTCGGCGCCATGTCGCCTTTCGGAAATCTTTATCAGGTTCCCGTCATCCTCGAGAAAACCCTGGCGGATGCAGAGGAATTTGTCTTTAACGCCGGCTCGCATACCGACACCATTACCATGCGCGCGCAAGATGTCATTGCTTTGGTAAAACCCGTCATTGGCATTTTCGGTCAGCCATCCAGCCCAAAGAAGAAAAAATCTGTAGTGCGAAAAAACAAAAAGAAAACAGCTCCCAAACGCAAATCCAAGACCCGCGCCGTCACGAAAAAAAGAAAACCCCGCTTGGCGAAGTAACGGGGTTTTCGGATAGCTTAAATGGCTTCCTGAAGAGACGGCACAGGGATTGCGTCCTCCACAGAAACGGATGCATTGATCCATAAGACGCAGGGGCTGCCGCTTTTCCTCCATTCAAAAGCCGTCACGCTCGCATTATCCAATCGAAGCTGGCGAATCAGCACATCGTAGTCTGCCTTAAGGCAATCCGCAAGCCATGCGGCAATGACTCCGCCGTGGGATACGACCGCATACTCCCCCTGGCCCAAACTCGACCGAATGCGCTCCATCGCCCGCCGCACCCGAGAACGGAATACCTCAGTGGATTCGGCACCCGGAATAGGAATAGAAGAGCGTTGTTTCCAACGCTGGTAGCCTCCGTCGAAACGCGCGTCAATTTCCTCAGGAGTTAAACCTTCCCAATCCCCCAAACCCATTTCTTTAAGCTCTTCATCGGCCACAACGGATACCTCCTGCTCATGGCTCTGGAGAATCGCTTGGGCTGTTTGACGAGAGCGTTGAAGAACGCTGGTGAATATGCCCTGCAGCGGGCGTTTGGCAAACCACATCCCTAGCTGGCGAGCCTGGAAAAGCCCCAAAGAACTCAAAGGAATATCCGAGTAGCCTTGAAGCCGGTTTTCCATATTCCATTGGGTCTGCGCATGGCGGATGAGGTAACAACGCGTCATCGAGTAAAAGGCTAGAGTCCGTAGCTGGAAGCGACTTGGTTGAGAATCTCTTCGGAGACGAAGATGGGTGCTTCAGCGCGCAGGGCCACCGCAATGCTGTCGGATGGACGGGAATCCACCTCTCGAAGCTGGCCTTCCTTGGTCTCGAGTATGAGCTTTGCGAAAAACGTGTTGAACTCCAGGCGCGTGATGATGATTCGCTTCAGCGTCGCTCCCAATTGCAGGATCGTATCGTTTAGAAGATCGTGTGTCAGGGGCCTCGGTGGCTGAATGCCGCTGATCTTCATTTTGATGGCCGTCACTTCGGAGATGCCGATGATAATCGGCAGCAGCCGGTTGCCCCCGCGCTCTTTGAGGACGACGACCTGCTCTCCGCGCCTCTCATCGATGCGGATTTTGCTGACTTCCATTTGAATCAGACCATTGTTTGCCATCACATTTTAAATGCTAGCATGGTCCGTGAACCAGTGTCAACCCTCGAACGCACCCGCTCGTCAGCATTCAGCTCGTCAGCTGTATGAAAAAACGATGAAGCCATTATTTAAAATTTTTCCATTCTCCTCTTTTTTATTTATTCGCTTTTACTTGCTGCTGATTGCTGACGAGCTGACTGCTTACTGCCATGACCTATGGCCACTTTGCCACTCTCTCTGTTCCAACAAATCCTTGCATCTGTGCATCTGCCATGCTAGACTGCGCAAAACCACAGGAGGTGGGGATGGCAAGACGCATCGGGTTAGTCCTGTTTGGCGTGGTATTGTTGTCTGCTCCAATGACAGCATCGGCAGCCAGTCCATGGGCGGATGGAGCTACCTATAGCGAGCAGGCCGTTGGAAAATTGAAATATGGCCTGAAGAACGTGCTACTAGGCTGGACTTCGTTGTTTCGCGAACCAGTACAGGCGTCACAAAATGGCGAGAATGTCCTTGTAGGTATCGGCCGTGGCGTCTGGAACGCTGCAGGACAGACGGTAGGAGGTGCTTTGCACGCCGTCACGTTCCCAATTCCCCAGATCGATGTACCTCTACCCGAAGGCGGAACGGACGTTTTAGGTTAATTTCTTTTCTGAAAATTTTCCGCCATAAAACCCCCCGCCGATGGCGGGGGGTTTTTAAATCCAACATTAAGGACTCCATTCAGGATTCCCATGAGCGACAAGCGGTTCTCTTTCTCTTGGCTGATTGCCTTTTCCCTCTTTGTCACTTCCAGCTTGAGCTTCGCTGCTGAAGAAAAGCAGCCTGGGAAAGAGACCCCTCTATGCCCTATTTGCCGCAACACAAATTCCCAAGAAACCCCTTATGCTACGAAAGTAAGCTATACCCTGCTGCGCGGAGCCACTAATACGCTTTTTGGATGGACGGAGCTGTTTCGACAGCCCGCCACAAAGGTACGCGCGGGCAGCAACGTGGCCAATGGTATTGCCAACGGAGTCGGACATAGTGTGAGCCGAACTCTCGGAGGCATCGGCGAGCTTCTTACCTTTTGGACTCCGAAAGTTCAAGGCCGATATGTTACAACCGCCAATGACTGCCCCTTGTGCATGAAGCAGCGGTAATTCCAGCACACAGCAATCAGCACACAGCACACAGAGATGGCAAAATAGCAGAGTTCAAGAACCACTCTTTGGGACAGGGGCCATGCTACATGGGACAAAAAAATCACGACATGTCCCACGCCCCATGTCCCAAAAGTTTCGCATCACTTGCGTGTCCCGTGTCCCATTCTGATTGCTGTTTGCTGAGTGCTGTGTGCTAATAATTATCTTGACAGTTAAATCAAGAATCGTTAGCGTAAGTTTACAATTGGTTGTCTTATGGGTTAAGGGAAGCCCGTGAAAACCGGGCGCGGACCCGCCGCTGTAACCTGAGCGTTTGCCCTGCATAAGCCACTGTCCTTGTAAGTTGCATGGGATGGGAAGGCGCAGAGGTATCAGGGAGCCAGAAGACCTGCTCATGAGACTTAAGTATGTAACTGCCACTCCGCGAGTGAGTGCAGGGCGAAGCAAACTGGGACTTCCCTTACGCACAAAGCGTAAGGGTTTTTTATTTGCCCTGCGATTCACTCTCTAACACCCGCCAGGATCGGGTAAGCCCCGCATAACGGGGCAAGGAGGAATCAATGGGTTCTCACTTCAAGTTCCGCACCGTTTTACTCGGGTTTGTCTTGCTTGCTTTTGCCGCCGCCTGCTGCGCATCGGAAGGTTCCTCTGTCGAGCTGGGCACGGTTTTAGTCTCTCCTCGTCGTATTCCGGGTCTTTCCGTCGATGCCGCAACCTTCCCAGGAAGTGCCACGGTCTTAACCCAGGAAGAAATCAGCAAGCTGGGTGTTACGACGGTTCCCGATGCCATTAGCCGCACGATGGGGGCGGGGCTTACCGATCAGCAAGGTTTCGGGCTTGGCTCCGACAGCACGTTGAATTTGCGGGGCATTGTCAATAGTTCCCGGACCAACGCTCTGGTACTAGTCGATGGCGTCCGTCAGAATCGGCTTACCGGAGACGATGTCCACTGGCAGTCCATTCCTGTGGATCAAGTCGAACGGATCGAGGTGCTGCGCGGAGGCAGCAGCCTCATTTACGGCGAGGGAGCTTTAGGCGGGGTCGTGAATATCACGACAAAACAAGCAAGTGAGAAAGCCATTGAGACCGATTACGGAGTGGAAGCTGGGTCTTTTGGATGGCAGCGGCACACGCTCTCGGCGCGGGGACAACGTTTAGGAGCCCGTTATGCCGTCAACGCTTCCCGCCGTTTGGTGGACGGTTACCGGGAGTTTTCTTGGTCGCGCAACACTACCATTACTGCCCATGCTGGTTTGGAACTATCCCCTGCTTTAGATGTAGCCTGGCATGTGCTCCACAGCGAGGACACAACCGCTTTTCCCGGGGGCCTGACCTTAGCACAAACCGAGCAGCGTCGCCAACAAACCAATTCCTTTCATGGAATCAATACTAATGAAACCGACCAGGTATCCATGGAACTGATTACAGCTCCCTGGGAAGGTTTTTCTTCCGTCATTAACCTTTTCTGGAAAAACCGGACTCAAACTTCCGAGGATTCCATTAACTTTAATGCCTTCACCCTGACTCCCTCTAAGGGTCTTAGTATTCGTACAAACCAGCAATGGAGAGGATCCTGGCTGAGCCATCTTCTGGTGACAGGGATCGAGTTCTCCGATGAAAAAGCAACCACGGGAGATCAAGATGCCTTCGCCGGCCCTGATAGCGAATCCAATCGAGAAGGATACGGACTCTTTTTCGAAGAAACGCTCAGCGCCTGGGATCGGCTATCGATAGTGACTGGCTTGCGATTCGATAAATCCCATTACGAGGAGGCGTTGGCATTTCCGGATTTTACCGGCACTCTTGGCTTCGAGGGTTTTAGTCCGAAAATCGCGGCACGTTATGCCATTCTTCCGGAAGGGCTCAATGTCTTTGGATCTTACGCGCGCCCCTTTAAGGCTCCTAATGTGGATGATCTTTCCGCGCGCACCCCAAGCTATCATGGAAACGTCAACTTGGAGCCGCAGCAAGCCGACACTTACGAACTGGGCTTGAAGGCGAACCGGAAAGGATGGAGCGCGGAAAGTACTTTTTTCTACACTCGCATCGATGACGAAATACTCGTCGACGGACTAAGCAGCCAAAATCAAAACTTCGACACCCGCCGCGTGGGAATGGAATGTTCGCTGGATTTCGAAAACTTACAGCGGGGTCTTCGAGGAAGAACGGCTTACACTTTCGTGGATGCAGAATTCATCGAAGGAGCTTATAACGAGCGCACCATTCCCGGAACGCCGGAACACACACTTTTCGCCAGCTTTGGAGTCTCTCCTCTTACAAACTTCTGGATCGACTTGGATTGGCGGCTGGTGCAGGACTTTTTTAGGATCAATGACATGGAAAACCGCCTAGGCGGTGCGGATAACTACGGTGTTTTAAGCCTGCGCATGCGCTATGACGTGCCTGAGCGTTGGCTCAGAAGAGGC
>JACPAW010000104.1 GCA_016180605.1 Candidatus Omnitrophota bacterium
TTCAGTACACAACCGAGTGATCTTCGATTTCATCCTTTTGTCTTAAATACTCCTCCTGGTTGAGCTCTCCTTTCTTGTATGCCTTTTCGAGCTCATCCAATTCGCGCTTATTGCGAGCTTCATAGGCAGCTGCCACACCCGTAGCTCCTGCACCCGCCCACAACGCGGCACAACCAGACGGTATTAGAGCAAGCAATACTAAAATTCCCCGGATCAGTAGTTGCATCGCAGCCTCCCGCTAAATACTCAAAACCCACGACAACGCAGGAAAAAGTTTGAATTCTTGTTCGGCCATGTGATGCCTCAAGATGACCGTGGCCCTGGCAATAGTGGGTCGGGCCCTCTCAAGATCGCTGGAATTTTCCGAGAGTTGCCAAGTAGCGACTGCAAGCTCCTTAAGCTCTTCTTCATGGTCAGAGGCCAACTGCGTGAGTTCCTTGGCACTGAGCGGATTCTGACAAGAGGCAAGCAGACGGGCCTCTTCGTTTATGTGCGCTTTCAACAAGCTCCAGATGCCAAAGCATAACTCCCGTGCCACCATCCGAGTATCGGCTCGGATCTGAAGAGCAGATTCTAGCGCATCCAATTTAGCACGGCAGGCATCATGCTCCTGCTCTAGGTGTTCCAGACGCTCAATGGATATCTGCGAATGGCACATGGGGCGTTTCCTTTTTAGGTTCGACTTCGACTCAGAGACTTCACTTTAACCTCCCTTATATTTATCTGAACCCCTATAACACCGCCGTGACTTTTCCATTACAAATTAGTTAGGCCATGAGTTAAGATTTTGTCATGAAAAAGTTATCCCGATGTTACGCGAGTTGATTAAGCTGGTAGGTAAATAGGAGAAGAGCCATGAATAAGGAATTAGAGGTTCAAACTACGGAAAAAGGGAAAGAAGAAGTTTCTCCCGTGTGGAGCCCCACGGGCAGAGCCCGTGGCACCTGTAACAACGCCCCGATGGGGGCGACATCCCGCCCACCCGCGGGTATCAGCACCACCATGCCGCCCACGGCCGAAGGCCGTGGCGCAATGGCGGGGTTGCAACAGACAAACCAGCAGATTCAGCAGCTCTCAAACCGCCTGGATCAACTCCAAGCCAGCCTGGATTGCTGGGCTAAGAGATCGCAAACCGAATATTCA
Organism: Candidatus Omnitrophota bacterium; assembly: GCA_016180605.1. Lineage (GTDB taxonomy): Bacteria > Omnitrophota > Gorgyraeia > Aquiviventales > Aquiviventaceae > JACPAW01. Next base: position 1,144 of record JACPAW010000104.1, read on the forward strand.
GGAAAGGCGCCATCCTCTAGTTCAAATAATTTATTAGTGGCGATCACCTTGCTTGTTCTTTTCCTGCTTGCAACAGCCGGGGTACTGTTTTACCGGGAATATGCTCATGTTCCCAATGTGGTACCCCTGGTACAAAACCCGTTACCTCAAAACACGGCTTTAGCGCGGCAACCTCTTGTCACGTTTCCAGAATACACCGAAACACTCGTAGCAGAAGAAACACCGATGCCAATAGAAGAAGCACAGGCTAGCGCGCCGGAACCACCCCCTTCTGAATCGCAACCCACTATCGCTGAGGAAACACCAAACTCTTCTGAAACGCAATCTGCTATCGTTGAGGAAACCCCAATTGTGAAAACACAAGAAAAAGCGCAAGTGGAAGTCGAACCTGCCATACCTGCCATGGAGGAGGCTAACGCCAGCGAACCGAAAGAAGACGCTGAGGCTGCCGAGAGCCTCACTCCTGTAATGACACCGGAAACGCAACTTTCCGAAACAGCTCGGGAACCCAACCACAGCATCATCCAACCGATGAACGGCTATTTCTCACTATGAAAATGCCCCTTCCGATCCTTGCCTTAATAGGAGCAGCGTTATTCTCTGGTGCTTGTGCCACCCCTTCTGTATTGGTAGCACGCCCCTTACCTGTAGTGTTGACCCCTTCCACAACTCCGTGGGACGTCAGCGTTCATATTGAACCAAGCGAAATGCTACATCTGCGGCTGGTCAACAATAGCAATGAGCCTGTCAGCGTACTCTGGGAAGAATCCACCTATATCGATGTGAACAATCGCTCTCACCCTCTTGTTCCGACATCCTCCCGTCAGACGAAATCCACGATTGCACCGGGTACAAGACTGGAAGAAACGCTCCTACCGCTTGCTGCATCCGAAGAGAACCCTTCGGATCCTTTGTTGTCCCGTACCAAGCGCCATCTATGGAACCTAGGCAATGGACAGCAAGCACCACGCATCGGCTCGCGGGTTGCGCTGAATCATCCTATTATCGGCGATGAGATTGGGCTGTTTCTCACACTGGAGCGCTCCGGGGAAAAGAAAACTCTCATGGCGCGTTATACCTTGGAAGCTTCTCAACAGCCATGATTGTCTCTAGTGCTCATGACGCACTTGTAATTCAAAAGTTACCTTCTGGTTAGCTTCCCAATGATAGAGTATTTGCAAGACAAAAAGAGAAGGGGGTGAATTGTAATGACGCGTAAGATTCTGTTGGTTCTCGCAATTGGAGGCTTGCTTCTGCCTGCTGGCTACGTCAGCAGCCAGGTAGCGGGAATCTCCAAGATTGTGGGTTCCATTACCACAATGGACCTAAAAGCTCAACCACCCACCCTGAAGCTGACTGATGAGAAGGGCAAGCAAATCACGGTGACGCTTGACCCTAAAAAAACAAAGGTTCTTCAGGATGGTCGGTCGGCTAAGCTAGAGGAACTTAAAGTCGGCCAACGCGTGGAAGTAGATCATTCTGCAGAGAACGGAAAACAGATTGCTCAGAAGATCAACGTCGTGTCTTCGGCGTCTGCAACACCGACTATGCCTGGCGGCAGTGACATTCAAAGCCCAGGTAGTTCTTCTTTGCAGACTCCAGCCGAGAATGCTCCGGCACCGCGAAGTCCTGCTGATTCCATGCAGCGCAGCCCGGGCACCTCGACTGAACCTACTGAGTCGCCACGGCAGCCTTCACAGAGGCCTTGATGGCACTCAAGACTCCACGAACAACAAGAAACCGGCATCTGCAGATGCCGGTTTCTTTCTTTGCGCAACGATCTACGCCATGAGGGAATTCAGGAGAATATTCCCTTCCTTTCTTATGGGAGCAGCTATCCTCGTGGTGACAGGTTCGGTGCTAGCTGCAGGATCTTACCCTAAGAAAAGCGCGACAGCTGTCTCCAGTTGGATTGTCTACTGGAAACCAAAAGAGAGTTCGAAAAACCTCGAAGCTCGCCTTCGCTTCCTTCAAGAAATAGCGGTTTTCGCCTGCCACTTTGATGAGCAAAATCGGATTATTGCAGCGAACCCTTGGGTTCCGGAAGCTTTGCAAGTCGTGAAGGCCCGTTTCCAGAAGCCGAGACCTCGGGTGCTGGTTACCTTTGTCAACGATGTGGTATCCCCCTCCGGGAATAAAAGATTAAAAGACCCGCAATGCATTCATACCATTCTGGAAAATCAAGAAACCCGTGCGGCTCATATCCGAGAACTCCTAGAGAATGCCGCCGAAGTAGACGGAATAGAGCTGGACTATGAAAACTTATGGGCGAAAGACCGGCAGAATTTCTCTCGATTAATCCAAGAATTAGCAGAAGAGTTGCATCGAGAGGGAAAATGGCTCTCGGTGGTAGTGCAGGCAAAAACAGATGATCGAATCCGAGACGGTGCAGGAGCAATGGATTGGAACGCCATTGCAGAATTCGCAGACCAAGTGAAAGTAATGGCGTATCACTACCACTACTCTTCAGGTAACCCAGGCCCGGTTGCTCCCCCTTCTTGGCTTGGTCAAGTCACACAATTTGCTCTTACACAGATTCCTCAAAGCAAGCTTTGCATCGTTCTGACCTTACACGGATTTGATTGGCCTGAAGCAGACCCAGGCCAATCGATCGATTATCCTGCTGCGATGCAGTTGGCTCAGACACACGGGGCTTCCCTACAACGGGACCGTGCCAGTGGCGTACCTTATTTTCATTATGAGACGCAAGGAGTCCGGCATGAAGTATGGATCGATGACCCACAAAGCCTTTCTCAGAAAATCAAGCTCTTGCGCCGTGCAGGAATTCAAGCAATCGGGCTATGGCACTTTGCGACTGGCTTGGAGCTGATTGATGCCGCGTTAGAGGGTGTCGGCTTACTTTAATAAACGGTTTGTGCGGTGTAGTCGTCAAACTGCACGTCCATATAATCCGTGCGGATCCCCCCGTATCCTTGGCTTAAAATCGGAGCGCCGTCAGAACCCGCATTATTGTCCGTCGTCTGAAGTGCCAACTGCCAATTTCCAGTCAGATTTCTATCGACGAAAAGCTGCAGAATCACCGATCCATCCGATTGCGTTTTGACAATGCTGCGCAGTCCGGTCCACTGCTTGCCTGGCATCAGATTGGGGGTGGTATCGCGTTCGTAGGGCGTTTGGCCGTTGTAAACCGGGGATTGAGCCAGGGTGTAATAGACACCGTATCGCTTTTTCTTGATGACGGCAGTTCCATCCTGCCGCAAGCCAATGTAATAGAGGTTATTGCCATCCAGATACCGGTTAAACAGAAAAATTCCGCTCCAAGCATCTCGCTGAGGACTGTCGCTCATATTCAGATGCGTCAGGCGAAAGGACACCGTCTGGCTGACATTAAGCCAAAGGTTTCTGGTAACTAATCTGAAAATGTTTTGAGGGTGAAGACCCGAATCGGTATCGACCGGGTTGGACACATTGTACAGCAGGCGCCATTTATCTTGAGCGGGTAGCGAACCTTGTATGGTCATGCCCAAGCCGCCCTGCAGAATCAATCGACCCCCTGAGCTTACCCACCAGTAAGGACTGGAACTATCTTGTGCCTGCCCTGCTTCTTCAAGCGTTCCGTTGACATCAAAACGATAGACAAAAGGCGATGCCACCGCCTTTGCCGCAACGGCCTCAACCTCGATAGCTCCTCCTATCCCCATACTGATACAAAATAAGACCCAAGCCACAACCCTCAATCCCCCGGTGCTCTTTGTCATCCCCCACCACGCCTCCTATTTTCTGAAACTGCCCAGTTTCCCTACTGATGCAGCCTCAGAATTCTCTGTTGCCGCATAGTAGAACATGGAGGCATGGCGGTGTCTACAAACAACATGACGTAGAGATGACGATTTAATGATGAAGGCTTAATGAAGAAAGGAGAGAAATCGGCAGCGGGTGACGCTTCGACGGGGCCCCATACACCGGAGCCGACGGCGGCGATAGTCCTTTGCTTCGAGGATGTATGGGGTGGTCCCCCCACCTGTCGCGAACCCGAAGGGTTCTGCGCTTCGCGCAGAGCCGCCTGCGGCGGCTGCGACAGGTGAGGGGATGGCGAAGTCCTTCGACTCGGCCTTCGGTCCTTCGACTGCAGCTCAGGACCGAATCCTGAGCGTAGTCGAAGGATTCGGCCTCGCTCAGGATCCCGAGCAAAAAATGTAGGCTCAAGCCAAATTCGGTCATGTCGTTTAAACGGCGCGTGGAGCTCAAAGGCTTGAATGAATCGGGGGTCAGAGCCGTCCTCATCGCCGATTCCTGGCAAATAGCGAACGGACAATCCCAGCCACCTCCACGGCTGCAGACTATAGTGGACGCCAAGCTGATGGAGCATGAGAAGCTGCGGACTGTAGTAATTGGGACTGATGACTTGCGTGTCATCCGCAGTAAATCGATAAATCAACTCGGCTGCAGGCAAAAGTTTGAGCAGGCGTTTTGAAATCTCCACCACACCGGTGAAACGCTGATTATCATCGGAAAGGCTCGAAGCTCTACCATGCAGAGCTGCCTGCCAAGCGCTTTCGCTCTTCCATGCTGCCTCCAGTTCGACATTCCGATCTTGGACATCGGCATTCAAAGCACGTGCGGTCTCAACCGGGATCACTCCCAAGCCCAGTTGTGTCGAAAATTCATCCGTCCACTACGAATGGAGTTTACCGGCAGCGCTGAATGTCTCGCTTGCTTGCCCACCGCTAAAAACGTAACCCGGGACATCCATTTCTAATCGATGGTCCAACCCTAGGTTGATACTGCTTCCCAAACCACCCGCATGGCCTACTACATCCGGAATATCGGCTTCACGGAATAGCCCGGAGCGATGGTTCACATGCCATAACGTGGAACCGATCTGCCAAGATCCAACCTGCTGGTCCAGTGTCAGATGCTCGCGGCTTCTGTTATCTTGGGAAAACCAAACGGAAGGAGCCCAAGCCCACTGGCTCTCATTATGGCGCAGCGCTTCGGCAGCCTGCAGGACTTCTGCAGTGGGTTGAGCTTGAAGGGCTCGGTCTAGATAGGAGCGGCCATGGATGGGGTCGCCTGCCGCAAAATGAAGCCGTGCTTGTTCCATCAAAAGCAGCGATTCGGGAGTGCCCGCTTGCCGCATGCTCTCCAACCACTGGCGCGCCTCCTTTAAGCGACCTTGCCAAACCGATTGTCTCAACAACGTCAGCCGGGTCTGCAAAAAGGGATCTTCATAAGCTACATGCCGCAGTAAATCCTCTCCGCTCCAAGAAGACTTCGGCTCCAGTCGTGTTAAGGTAAAAGGATCTTTGGAGTGGATGTTGAGCCCATATCCATCTTGATGAAAAGCAATATGATAGTTTTTTCTAACGAGTTCCAAGTTGACGCGTGCCGCATCTTTGACATTGGAAATTCCATCCTGTCCAAAATTGCTTTCTGGATAAGCAAAGGCATTCGGAGCATTACCCAACTTCTGTGCCAGGCGCTGTTTCGCTTGACGATAATCCTCGGCAATGCGCTGTTGCCATTCCTTTGGCGTTTCGAGTCGTTGTTCATCCGCAAGCCATTGCCGATGCACCAAGAAAAGGCCGCGACGCCCTTCTCCATCCCGCGGAATATATTCCGACGCGCGATCTCCATGAGATTGAATCTGCCATCGCCCGGTTTGCTGGTAATGGTCGATTTGGCTCCAAGAAGCGTACCCTGGCAAGTCTTTTTCAATGTTCGTCACAGGCACGAACATGGTGGCTTTTAAGCCATACTGGGCGAGAATGGGATCGGCATGCTCAAAACTGTCAAGACGTGCATCGTCGAAAGTGATCAGCACGGGGTTTTTTGGCAATTCCAGAGTGCCCTGGTACCAAGCGCTTACTTCTTCTGCGGTTACTGCAAAAAATCCTGCCTGGTGCAAAGCACGCATGTGATCTTCAAATGTCGCAACGGTCAGATGAATCGGAGAAACCAATAGCGGATCGCTTGCCGAGGTCACCAAACCGTGATAGAGCAGCACCAATAAGACGGGTTCTTGACTTGCCTGAAGCGACTGATTCAACAATTGTTTGCTTTCCTTTATATTTCCTTGGTTGTGCAGATACCGTGCATGCGTGATGGTCCAATAAGGGTCCGTTGGGTCCAGCCGACGAGTCCGCTCTATCAAGCGAATCGCCTGAGTGTAATGTCCTCGACTATATTGCGCATCTGCCAACCCCGATAATGCCTGCAGCGACCAAGGATTCCGTGCCAAAATTTCCTGATAGGCGTTTACCGCTGCCGCAAAACGGCCTTTACTCTCGAAGTATTCCGCCTTCAGAAGCAAGGCTTCCGCCTGTGCTAAGTCCAGTTTCAAGCACTGATCCAAGGCTCGAAGATAATCCTCCGTTCGGCCAAGCTGTTGATAGACCTTGGCCAGTTTTATGAAAAAAGGAGCATCGGTCGGTTTCGGATCCGCCAGTTGATATTCCAACAAGCGCGCCGCTTGGACCCAATCCTGGTGGACCATCGCGTGGTTGATCAAAAGGGTGAGTGCCGGTTGGTATTCAGGATGTTGTTCTACGAGCTTTTCCAGGCTGGCTAAAGCTTGTTGGGTTTGGCCGCTGTGATATAAAGCAGCGGCTTCCTGATAATGGTAGGCCAGCTGTTCTGGAAAAGCTTGG